>DASVWD010000077.1 GCA_036389795.1 Longimicrobium sp. | reverse complement strand
AGCCTTGTCGATGTTGTCGAAGCTCACGAAGTCGGCCAGCCCCTTCGCCGCCTGGATCCGCGTGATCGCGGCGGTCAGCGTGGTCTTGCCGTGGTCGACGTGGCCGATGGTGCCCACGTTCACGTGCGGCTTGGTGCGCTCAAACTTGGCCTTGGCCATTGGTTTGAATCCCTCTGGTGAAGAGTTGAACGAATCGGCTGACTGGGCTCATCCCGGGGGCGGAAACCGCCCCCGGTCGAGCGAGCCGCCTCAGCCGCGGACCTTGGCGATGATCTCCTCGGCCTTCGACTTCGGCACTTCCTCGTAGTGCGCGAACTGCATGGTGTACACGGCCCGCCCCTGGCTCATGGAGCGCAGGGTGGTCGAGTACCCGAACATCTCCGACAGCGGCACGACCGCCGTGATCACCTGCGCGTCGCCGCGCTGGTCCATCCCCTGGATCTTGCCGCGGCGGCTGGAGAGGTCGCCCATCACGTCGCCCATGTAGTCCGACGGGGTGACCACCTCCACGCTCATCATCGGCTCCAGCAGCACCGGGTTGGCGCGGCGGGCCGCCTCCTTGAGCGCCATGGAGCCGGCGATCTTGAAGGCGATCTCGCTCGAGTCGACCTCGTGGTAGCTGCCGAACACGAGCTGGACCTTGACGTCCACCATCGGGTAGCCGGCCAGCACGCCCGTGTCCATCGCCTCGCGCATCCCCTGCTCGGCGGGCTTGATGTACTCGCGCGGGATCACGCCGCCCACGATCTTGTCCTCGAAGACGAAGCCCTGCCCCGGCTCGGCGGGCGCGATGTTGATCACCACGTGCCCGTACTGGCCGCTGCCGCCGGTCTGGCGGACGAACTTCCCCTCGACCTTCTCCACCGCCTTGCGGATCGTCTCGCGGTAGGCCACCTGCGGCCGGCCCACGTTGGCGTCCACCTTGAACTCGCGGAGCATGCGGTCCACGATGATCTCCAGGTGCAGCTCGCCCATCCCCTGGATGATCGTCTGCCCGGTCTCCTGGTCGGTGTGCACCCGGAAGGTGGGGTCCTCCTCCGAGAGGCGGCGCAGCGCCTCGCCCATCTTGTCCTGGTCGACCTTGGTCTTGGGCTCGATGGCCACCGAGATCACCGGCTCGGGGAAGGTCATCGACTCCAGCACCACCTTGTGCTCGGGGTCGCAGAGCGTGTTCCCGGTGGTGGTCTCCTTCAGCCCGATGGCGGCGGCGATGTCGCCGGCGCGCACCTCGGGGATCTCCTCGCGCTTATTGGCGTGCATCTGCAGGATGCGCCCCACGCGCTCGCGCTTACCCTTGGTGCTGTTCAGCACGCCCGAGCCCGACTGCAGCACGCCCGAGTAGACCCGGAAGAAGGTCAGCTTCCCGACGTACGGGTCGGTCATGATCTTGAACGCGAGCGCCGCGAAGGGCTCGTCGTCGGTGGCGTGGCGCTCGGCCTCCTCCTCGCTGTCCGGGTCGATCCCCCTGATGGCGGGGATGTCGACCGGGGCCGGCAGGTAGTCGATCACCGCGTCCAGCAGCTGCTGCACGCCCTTGTTCTTGAACGCGCTGCCGGTGAGCACCGGGGTCATGGCGCCGGCGATGGTGGCGTTGCGGATGGCGTGGCGCAGCTCCTCCTCGCTGATCTCCTCGCCCTCCAGGTAGCGCTCCATCAGGTGCTCGTCGTGCTCCACCGAGCTCTCCACCAGCGCGAGGCGGGCCGCGGCCAGCGTGTCCTGCAGCTCGGGGCGCACGGGGCGCTCGTCCCAGTTCTTCCCCAGCGTGCTCTCGTCGTAGATCAGCTCCACCTGTCGGATCACGTCGATGATCCCCACGAAGTGCTCGCCGTCGCCGATCGGGAGCTGGATCGGCAGGGGCTTCGCTCCCAGCCGGTCGCGGATCATGTCCACGCAGCGCTCGAAGTTGGCGCCGGTGCGGTCCATCTTGTTGACGAAGCAGATGCGCGGCACGCCGTACTTGTCGGCCTGGCGCCACACCGTCTCGGACTGGGGCTCGACGCCCGCCACCGCGTCGAACACGGCGCAGGCGCCGTCGAGCACCCGGAGGCTGCGCTCCACCTCGACGGTGAAGTCCACGTGCCCCGGGGTGTCGATGATGTTGATGCGGTACGTGTCGCCGAAGCGGCTCCACTGGCAGGTGGTGGCGGCGGAGGTGATGGTGATGCCGCGCTCCTGCTCCTGCTCCATCCAGTCCATGGTCGCCGCACCCTCGTGCACCTCGCCGATCTTGTGCGTGCGGCCGGTATAGTAGAGGATGCGCTCGGTCGTGGTCGTCTTGCCGGCATCGATGTGCGCCATGATGCCGATGTTGCGGTACTTCTCGAGCGGTGTCGTGCGCGCCATGGTCCGTTCTATTTCAGTTACGCGGAAAGCGCGAGGCGCGGGAGCGGTCTTCCCGCTCGCGCGCCGCCGCGGCTTCCGGACGTTGTCTTCGTCTGCAGGTGCGCCCGGCCTCCATGGCCGGGCCGCCCGTTACCAGCGGTAGTGCGCGAAGGCCTTGTTGGCCTCGGCCATCCGGTGCGTGTCGTCCTTCTTCTTGATGGTGGCGCCCTCGTTGCGGGCGGCCGCCATCAGCTCGGCCGCCAGGCGGTCGGCCATCGTCTTCTCGCCGCGGGCGCGGGCGTAGCCCACCAGCCAGCGCATGGCCAGCGCCGTGCGGCGCTCGGGCCGCACCTCGACGGGCACCTGGTAGGTGGCGCCGCCCACGCGGCGGCTCTTCACCTCGAGCACCGGCTTGGCGTTGTTGAGCGCCTGCTTGAAGACGGTCTCGCCGGGCTGCCCGGTCTTCTCCTCGATCACCTTCATGGCGTCGTAGAAGATCCCCTCGGCGAGGGACTTTTTCCCGTCGTACATGAGGGTGTTGACGAACTTGGTGACGGTCTCCGACCCGTAGAGCGGGTCGGGGATGATCGGGCGCTTGACGGCGCGGGTGCGGCGGCTCATGGCTTACTTCTTCCCCTTCCCGGCGGGCGCGCCCTTGCCGGCCGCGCCGGCCTTGGGACGCTTGGCGCCGTACTTGGAGCGGCTCTGGCGGCGGTCGCCGACGCCGGCGGCGTCGAGGGTGCCGCGGATGATGTGGTAGCGCACCCCCGGCAGGTCCTTCACGCGGCCCCCGCGGATGAGCACGATCGAGTGCTCCTGCAGGTTGTGCCCCTCGCCCGGGATGTACGCCGTCACCTCGAACCCGTTGGTCAGCCGCACGCGCGCGACCTTCCGAAGGGCCGAGTTGGGCTTCTTCGGGGTGGTGGTGTACACGCGGGTGCAGACGCCGCGCTTCTGCGGGTTGTTCCGCATGGCCGGCGACTTGCTCTTCTTGGCGAGCGTCTCGCGGCCCTTGCGGACGAGCTGGTTGATGGTCGGCATTGGCAGCCTGGGCGTAAAATTCAGTAGACGAAAAAACACAGGCGAAGACCGTTCGTCTCCGCCGTCGCGAACCAAAAAGTTCGGCGACAGACTGGCTAAGGTAAGGGAGAAACGGCCTCGTGTCAAGGCTTCGCCCCTTCCTGTCCCGATCTGCCGCCGCCGCTTTTTCCCCATCCCCGCCTCCCCGCTCATCGCCCCGCTCCTTCCCCGCAGAGGCGATTCCCTCGAAGGGGGTGAACGGTAACTCCGGCCCGGCCCCGTGGTCAACCGACGCCAGCGGCAGCAGCCGCGTCCGCCGTCGTTCCCACGGCGGAGGCGGTGATTCCGGGCTGACACCGCGGCTCCGTCTGGGACATCGGCGCCCCAGGCGCGGCCCAGGAGTGCCCCACATGCGATGTCGCGCCGGTATCGCGCCTTCGCCCAGGTCTTTATCCGGCAACCGGATAGACGGGTTCGCGCGAGGGGCACGGGCGTTGCCCCCCTCCTCCGCCGCAGACCCCTTCGCGGCGGCGCCCCACCGCCGGCCGCAGCAGCTTCATCGAGGTGGCATCATGAGTCCCCTGCTCGTTCTCGGCGTGGTGTACACGCTGGCCGCATTGGTCCTGACGGCGGCGGCGGCGTACCTCCTGTACCGGCTCTGCCGCGCGAGCGTCCGCTTCGTCTGCGGCCCCGACGCGCCCCTGGCCGGCGGCCCCAAGGTGCGGCTGCTGGGGCTGGTGGCGGCGGCCGTCGTCTTCCTCCCCACCGTGGCCGAGGCCGTCCCCGCGCTCCTGCGCTTCGTCGGCGCGCTCTTCCGGGCGATCCCGCGCACGCTGCTGGACAGCCACCGGGAGGTGGCGGCGGAGTGCGCCCGCGAGTGCGCGCTCCGCGGCACCGCCGCGCTGGTGGAGGCGCCGGTGCGCGCGGTGGCCGATGCCTTCGCCCGGTCGGGGCTCGCCTCGCTGGACGTGGGCAGGATCGTCCTCTTCTTCGCCGCCTGGGGCGCCGCCAGCTACCTGTGCAGGCTGGCGCTCTCGGTCCCGGGCCGGGGCGCCGCCCCCACCCACGCGGTGGTGCTGGCGGGGGCGGCGCAGCGGCAGGGCACGCGCTCGCTGCGGGGGATCGGCCGCCTGCTGGGGCGCGCCTTCCCCCACCTGCAGCTCTACGGGCCGTTCGCGGCGGTGCTGGCGGTGGGCACGTACCTGAGCATCGCCTCGATGGTGGCGCTCCCCGACCTGATGGCCGAGGTGCGGACCGTCGACGAGGTGAGCCCCCGGCGCCTCCAGGAGCGGCTGGTGGGCGCGAGCCGCGAGTTCACGAGCGCGGTGCCCGAGCGCGACCCGCTGGCGACGGTGCGCCAGGCGCTCGCGCAGCGTCGCGAGGGGACGTCCACCCTCCTCCCGGCGGCGGACGGAGGTGCGAACGGCGCGGCGCCCGCGGCGCGGGTCCTGACGGCGTCGCTCGACACCGAGCCCTCCCCCGAGCGGCCCGCGTGGATCGACCAGCTCGCCCGCGACGTGGCCGAGTACGACCGGGCGCGCGAGGACCTGCTCAAGCGGCAGGCGTCGCTCGGGGACGAGCTCCGCGTCTGGCAGCAGTCGTACGTGCACACGGCGGTGACCCAGTACGAGGTGGAGAACCTGGACCGGAAGGGCGCCCGCCAGAAGGGGCAGCAGTTCGTGGACATCGTCTCGGACTTCGCCACCCAGGCGACCCGGGCCGAGGCCGCGCTGCACAACGGGCAGCTGCTGGTCAACGACTTCGACAACGCGCTGTACGACTGGGCCCGGGCCGTCGGTCCGTGGCTGGTCACGGCGGACGCCGAGGTGAGCGGAGAGGACTACTACCTGGCGAGGATGCGGATCGACTCGGTGCTGAGCGAGGCGCGGCGGTCGACGGGGAACGCGGCCCTGAGCCTGAAGATCAAGTCGCGCAAGGCCATGGACGAGGACCTGGAGGGTCCCGTGCGCTGGGCCGCCGGGTGGCTGATCCGCACCGAGTCGCTCCCGCTGGTGCTGATCGTGGGGATGCTGGGCTTCGGGCTGCTGGGCTCGGTGTCGTCCAGCATCGTGCGCGACAAGCGGCAGCGCAGGCGCGGCGAGCCGCCCGTCCCCGACCTGACGCGGGTGGTGGTGCGGGGCGCGTCGGCGGCGGTCGTGGTGTTCCTGATGGTGATGGGCGGGCTCACGGTCTTCGCCGCGGGCTCGGCCACCCCGAACCCGTACATGCTGCTGCTGACCTGCCTGGTGGCCGCCGTCTTCGGCGAGGACGTCTGGAAGGCGACGCACGAGTGGTTCAAGGAGCGCCTGGAGACCGCGATGGCCACCACCATGCAGGCCGGCGGCCCGGGCGGCGCGGCCGCGGCGGCGGGCACGGTCGTCTCCGCGACGGTCGAGAGGACCCAGGCGGTCGAGGTGGTGCAGGCCACCGTCGAGACCGTCTCCCCGCCCCCGGGTCCGCCCGCCCTCCCGCCGGCGGCGCCGCAGAAGTAGCCTCCGCCACGGTAGACGAGACGCGAGCCGGCGGCCGGGGGCATCCCGGCCGCCGGCTTCGTGTCGGTGTCCTCCATTGCGCGTCACTCCACGTTACCGAGCACTATCCTGGTTCCAAACAGATTGGAATCACGCAAAGACGCAGAGACACAGAGAACCCCTGGCAGTTCTTCCGTTCTTTTCTCTGCGTCTCTGCGTCTCTGCGTGAGACCTTTTTTCAGGACTCAACCCGGACGAGCCTCTGCACAGTGGTACGAGCCTTCGCCGGGCTCCGGCGAGACGGGCGGGTCCGGAGCACGCACCCGCGGGTGCGTGCTTGTGCGCCCTCGCGTGCGCGCGTAACTCAAGACGACCGAACGTGGCACGAATCGAAGAGGAGGGACGATGGCGGAGATGGAGATGGAGACGCGCGCGCTGGGGACGCAGGGGCTCAGGGTGTCGGCGCTGGGGCTGGGGTGCATGGGGATGTCGGAGTTCTACGGGGAGACGGACGAGGCCGAGTCGGTGGCCACCATCCACCGCGCCATCGAGCTGGGCTGCACCTTCCTGGACACGGCCGACATGTACGGCCCGTTCAAGAACGAGGAGCTGGTGGGCCGCGCCGTCCGCGGCCGGCGCGACCGGGTGACGCTGGCCACCAAGTTCGGCATCGTCCGCTCGGCGGCCGATGCCGGCGTGCGCGGGGTGAGCGGCCGCCCCGAGTACGTGCGGCAGGCGGCGGAGGCGTCGCTGCAGCGGCTGGGGGTGGACGAGATCGACCTCTACTACCAGCACCGCGTGGACCCCGAGGTGCCGATCGAGGAGACCGTGGGCGCCATGTCGCGCCTGGTGGAGGAGGGGAAGGTGCGCTTCCTGGGGCTCTCCGAGGCGGGCGCGGAGACGATCCGCCGGGCGCACGCCACGCACCCGGTCAGCGCGCTGCAGAGCGAGTACTCGCTGTGGAGCCGCGACATCGAGGACGAGATCATCCCGGCCGTCCGCGAGCTGGGGATCGGGCTGGTGGCGTACAGCCCGCTCGGGCGCGGCTTCCTCACCGGGCGCTTCCGCTCGCCCGACGACTTCGAGCCCGACGACTTCCGGCGCGGCTCGCCGCGCTTCCAGGGCGAGAACTTCCAGAAGAACCTGGACCTGGTGAAGCACATCGAGGAGCTGGCCGCCGCGAAGGGGTGCACGGCCTCGCAGCTGGCCCTGGCCTGGGTGCTGGCCCGCGGCGACGACATCGTCCCCATCCCCGGCACCAAGCGGCGGAAGTACCTGGAGGAGAACCTGGCCGCGCTGGACGTGCGCCTCACCGCCGACGACCTGGCGCGCATTGAGGAGATCGCCCCGCAGGGCGTGGCCGCCGGCACCCGCTACGCCGAGGGGGGCATGCGGATGGTCGGGCGGTAGCGGACCGGAGTCCCACGACGGAGATGCCCCTCCGCGCGCGGCGTGGAGGGGCATCTCCTTGTCTCCCCGGACGATAGCCGAGAAGCTTGCGTCCACACAGTAGCGGACGCAACTTCTACAATGCTCTCCCCTCTCGTCTCCCGGCACGACCGACTCCCCGGCTCCGGGCCGTTTCCGGATCGCCGTCCTGCACCCCAACGAAGAACCGCGCGGCGGACCGGATCCGCGCATCCGGATCCACCGCGTCTCCCCGCGGCCGTCCTGACCCGGGACGGCCGCGCCCGCGCTCCGGCGTCCAGCGGGGGCCGCCGGCCCGCCTCCGATCCATCCCCGCCACCGGGAGGTCACCATGAGCAAGCTGACCCTGCAGCTCGAAGAGCTGGTCGTCGAGTCGTTCCCCACCACCGACCCCAGGTGGGACGGACGGGGCACCGTGCGCGGGATGGACAGCGCCACCGTCGACCAGGACACCTGCGACACCTGCGACGGATGCAGCGACGCGGACTCGTGCGCGGGCACCTGCGGCGGCGACTCCTGCTTCGCGTCGTGCGCGAGCTGCCCCCAGAGCTGCAACCCCGCGGACTGTCCCAGCGCCGACGGCCGGCCCACCTGCACCCTGACCTGCAGCCCGGCGAACTGCCCCAGCTCCGACGGCCGCTGCTGAAATCCACCACCGTGGGCTGACCGCGGCACGAGCCCCGGCGGCGAACGGATGAGAGAAGGCGGATGCGGTCTCGGTGCCGCATCCGCCTTCCTTCCGCTTTGCCGGTCGCGCGCGAGATGCTTGCGGCTGCACCGCGCCGGACGCAACTTCCACGACGCTCTCTCCCACCTCGCCTCCCGGCGCCGGCCGACCCGGAAGGGTCCAGCCCGCGCCGGGTGCTCGGCTGATCCAATCCCACAGATCGAACCCGCGACGCCGCGGCTGGACTTCCGTCCGGTCGCGGCCCCGTGCGGCCGCCCTGCCGGCGAGCCGCGCCGCGAGCCGGCGTCCAGCGGGGGCCGCCGGTCCGCGTCCCTCCATCCCCGCAGCCGGGAGGTCACCATGAGCAAGCTGACCCTGCACCTCGAAGAACTGGTCGTCGAGTCGTTCCCCACCACCGAGGCGGAGGGCGGCCGGGGCACCGTGCGGGGGATGGACAGCGCCACGGTGGACCAGGACAGCTGCGACACCTGCGACTGCAGCTTCATGGACACCTGTCCCCAGCCCGAGATCACCTGCTTCGAGAGCTGCGCCGGCTCCTGCGCCTCGTGCCCGGTGAGCTGCAACCCGGCACAGTGCCCCAGCTCCGACGGCCGCTGCTGACCCCCGGCCTGAATCACCGGAGCGGAGAAGCGCTGTCATAGATGAAAGGCGGATGCGACGCGGTGGGTCGCATCCGCCTCCTCGCTGCCCGGAGGTTGCGCGCGCAACCCAAATCTCGGAAATTCCACCTGCACTCAAGACATATTTGCTACGATGACCCTCGCGCAGTTCGCCCTCGCGGCGCAGGCCGACCCCAAGTGGGTCCAGAACGCGGTCCAGACGCTGGGACTCTACCTCACCTACAGCGAGGAGGAGGCCCGGCGACTCGGCCTGGCGCGCGTGCTGGGCGCCACGCTCGGGATGCCGCTGCGCCAGGCGTGGGAGGTGGCCGCGGAGGCGCTGGAGCACCCTCACGAGCGCGCGCTGGTGGTCGCCGAGTCGCCCGACGGGAGCGTGCAGGCCGTGGTGGACGTGCTCCGCTATCTATCCAGCTTCACCGTGGCCCTGTCCCGTGCCCAGACGTACGTCCCGCGTGCCCCCGGACGGCCGGTGGTGCGCGAGCGCAGCGCAGTGGAAGCAGGCCGGGAATACGGGATCGACATCTCGCTCATCGAATCCAATCTCCAGCGCACACCGGCAGAGCGACTGCGCCTCGCAAGTGACAACGCGGAGCTCGTGCGCGCGCTCCGTGAAGGCCGTGGCAAATGAGCGGGAGCGTATATGCGCGGCGCCCCACCCGGGCTGCCTTTCTTCATGGATGTGCGAACCCTGAAGAACACGCCGATCCTGACGCTGCGGACATCTCAGGGAGACATCGACATTTTGGATCGAGTGGAGGGGGTCGGCGATTATGAGCAGTGCGTCGCCGCCTCCGAGTGGGTGTCTCTTCCCCCTGTCCGCGTTCGTGTGCTGAGCCTGGACGCATTGATCGCGGCGAAGAAGGCTGCCGGTCGCAAGAAGGATCTCGACACCCTGCGCGAGCTGGAGATCATCCGCGAACTGCGCGAGCGCAAGAGCGACTGACGATCCCACGCATCCCGACATACAACAGGCGGCCTCCAAACAGGGAGGCCGACTTTGTTCGCTTCCTACCGCACCAGCCCGCCGTCCAGCACGTCGATGTGCACGGTCGGACGCCGGATCCCCCTACCCCTGGCGAAGCAGGGAGCCCGGGGTGTCGCCCTTGCCCTGGATGACGTGCGTCAGGCCGAGCACCGTGGGGGCTGCGCGGGTCAGCACCCACTCGGACTTGGTGCTGGGGTCCGTGAAGCCGGGGATTCCCAGGCTCCCGGTGAACTGGAGGTTGGCCTTGCCCGAGACCACCTTGCCCTTGGCCGTGAAGCTGGATTTGGCGCCGTCGTACTGGATGACGGCCGTCAGCTCGGCGCCGCTCTGCGTGATCTTGAAGGTGACGCCCCGTTCCTTTCCGACCAGCGTAGCCTCGAAGCCCATCCAGGTGCCGCTGAAGTCCAGGCGCAGGTCGCGCCGGCCGACGTGCCGGTCGCCCGCCGCGTTGAAGCGCGTCTGGATCGGGTCGATCAGCGGGTCGTAGACGTGCACCAGCAGGCTCAGCTCGTCGGTCACGGCGGGCGCCTTGAAGGGACGGGTGCAGTCGACCGCCACCGTCTCGCCGGGGCGCACCACGAAGCCGTTGTACCCGTGCGGCGGCACCGTCGTGGGCGCCTTGGCCAGCTGGTTCAGCTCGGCCGCCTTGCGGACGTGGAACTCGGCCATCCCCATGAAGGCCGGCGCCCGCCCCAGGTTGGCCACCAGGCAGCGCAGCAGGTAGCTGTCGCCCGCACGCAGGGTCTCGGACGGCTCGGCGGCGGGGACGCCGGTCTTGGGGTCCAGCCGCAGCGCCTGCACGCTGGCCGAGGCCACGGACACCCCCGCCGGGAGCGGCGGGGTGCGGACGCCCTCGTCGTCGGCGGTCGCGCGCACCACCAGGAAGGGAGCGGCGCGGGGGACGCGGCGCTCGGGCCGCTGCGGCCGCCGCGGCTCCGGGCGCTCCCGCGCGATCCGCCGCACGGTCTCGGCGTCGACGATGCGCGGGGTGGGCACCACCCGGCGTGTCAGCCGCGCCAGCAGCTCGGGGTCGATGCGCCCGGGCCGGACGGGCTGGGGGCGCGGGGCGGGGCTCTTCTCGTCGTCGGGCATGAATCGTATCTCCTGTCGGTCGTTCGCATCGAAGTCGGGTCCCCGGAGGCGCATCCGCGAAGCCGCCCGATACCTTCCGCCGCCCTCGCGAAGCGGTCAGGGTCCTGCCGCGGGGAGGCGCTCAGAGGGTCTCCTCGAACGGACGCACCTTCCGGGGCTTGTCCAGGTTCTTGGTGGGGTGGAGCGTGGTGCCCTTGTCCACCTGCCAGCACGGCCAGGCGTAGCCGCGGTCGCCGTCCAGGTTGTAGTCGGGGAGCACGGCGCGCAGCTTCTCCGCGGCCTGCTGGGTGGTGAGCCCCGGGGTGGCGAGGATCTTCTCCACCAGCCCGATGGCCTTCACGCAGTTCTCCAGCGCGCCGCCGAAGTTGCGCCGGTGCTCGCTGGCCGGGTCGTAGGTGAGCTGCGTCTTGTCGTGGGGGACCGGCCCGCCGGGCGAGAACATGTCGTCCTTGCCATCCAGCTTCGCGTCGATGTCGCCGATGAACGCGTCGGGAAGGTCTCCATGCCGGTACGGCGCGATCCATTTCACCGTCGGGGGCTCGCGCACGTTCCACAGCTCGATGGGTGGAACGGACGGCTCGTAGTCGCTGAAGAGCTCGGCCTGCGGGACCTTTCCCTTGCCGTCCACGAACTCCTGCACCGGCCCCGGCTTGATGCCCGCGCCGGTGTTGTCCGTGTCCACGGTCTCGGGACGGGGTTCGTTCCCCAGCGACGCCCAGAAGAAAACGGCGTTGGAGCTGCCCAGCTGGGCGAACAGGTCGCCGGTGAAGGGCTCGGCGTACGCCGAGAGCACCAGGACCTCGCGCAGCGCCTGGTACAGGGCCCACACCGCCTTGGCGGGGATGTAGAGCGCCGCCTTCACCACGTCGGCGGCGATCACGCCCGCCCCCTTGCAGAGCTCCTCCAGCGCCCGGAGCGCCGCCTTCACCACCCGGGTGGCCGCCTCCACCAGCCACTCCAGCATCTTCCGGAGCGACTTGAGCAGGTTCTTCAGGCTCGGCTTGCCGCCGGGGCTGCCGACCGGGGGGTCGGGGATCTTCTTCAGCTCCTCCTCCACCGCGTCGTAGATCTTCTCCAGCGTCTTCTGCACGTCGCCGGCGATGTTCGGGAACTCGGGCTCGCGGACGCTCACCTGCGTGGCCAGCCGCAGGAAGAAGCGCATGGTGGCGTAGGCGCTGGCGATGTCGTCGGGCCGCGGGATTCCCGAGGGGTTCTGGGGGTTCACCAGCCCCTTCGGGCGCGGGATGGAGCCGTAGCAGTCGTTCAGGCTGTCCTTCAGCAGCTCCGTCCACAGCTTGAAGTCGGCGTCCTTCGCCTCGTCTTCCGCCAGGTGCTTGGCCAGCTGCGGAAAGAGCGCCGTCATCCCCAGCGCCTGCGCGCCCTGCCCCAGCACGTCGCAGAAGCCCTCCACCAGCTGGTCCAGCGGGTCGGGGCCCGAGACCGTGCCCACCTTCACCAGCCGGTGCAGCCGCGAGAAGGTGAACGGCGCCCCCTTGCCCACGTCGCCGTGCGGCTTCGCCTCGATCTTGTCCAGCGGCATGTCCTTCTTCAGCTCGCCGGCCTGGGGTGCGTGCCACTGGTCCCAGACGTAGGCGTCGATGAAGTTCTCGACCAGCGCGTGGCGCTGCCAGTACAGCCGGTACGGGGCCTGGACCACCTGGTTGACGTAGGGGTGGCCCACCGTGTCGGTGACGTAGTGCGTCAGGTAGCCGAGCGCGTAGGCGTACAGGCCGGGACGGTCCTTGTACTTGGGGTCGGTGCGGGCGCGCGCCAGCAGCGCGGCCACGAACCGCCCCGAGCGCACGTAGTGGAGGTAGTCGGCCCAGAACCAGGTGGTGGGCGGCTGGTCCTTCTGCCGCTTGAGCTCGAACACCGAGTACGGGTTGAACGACGAGGCCTCCTTCCCCACCACCAGCGCCAGGTTGCCCAGGGTCCCCAGCAGGAGGCTCACGTGCTCCTTGACCGGCGCGATGATCTGGTCGACCAGCTCGCCGCAGGGGACCTCCTTCTTGACGGCGTCGATATCGGCGCCGATGGCGTCGACGAACTCGCCGACGCACCCGGTGATGGAGTGGAACTGCACCAGGAAGTTCTGGAGCTGCTGGATCTCGGGGTTGATGTCGCCCATGAAGTAGAACATGTCCGGCCCGACGGCGCCCAGGTTGGCGTAGCGGGCCCGGCGGCTCTCTTCGGCGGAGACTTGGGCGCCGGGGTCGGGGTTTCCAAGGAGAGCCCGGAGCGTCTTCTTGCTGCCGGGAGGGGCGTTTTCACTGAGGGCGAGGCGCTGGACGATGGTGATGTGGCTTCCCGGCTTTGGCATTGTCCCTCCAGGCGGAAGAGGCGGACCGGCATGAACAAGCCTGCTACAGTGCGCGAGGCCCGCCTCCGGGCGCAAGGCTCGTGTCGGCGGGGCCGCTTTTCGGCGGTCCCATAGAGGCCTCGCGTTTCACAGAACGCCGTTCCGACGTCACCTTGGAGGCCGGGACGGCGTGCGCGCGGAGCGATCGGCGGCGCGGGCCGGAGGAAAGATGTGAAAAACGAAAGGCGGCCCCGCCCGGGGCCGCCTTCACGACACGCGTCGAGGTCGTGTGTGCGGGGGGGTTTCCTACCGCACCAGGCCGCCGTCCAGCACGTCGATGAGCGCGGCCGAGGGGGGGCGCTCGCGCTGGAGGCGCCCGGCCACCTCCTCGGCCCGGCGCATCACGCGCAGGATGTTGCCGCCGATGATCTTGCGCACGTCGGCCTCGGAGTAGCCGCGGCGCAGCAGCTCGGCGGTGAGCAGGGGGAAGCGCGAGACGTCGTCCATCCCCTCGGGGAGCGAGGTCACCCCGTCGTAGTCCGAGCCGTACCCCACGTGGTCGACGCCGGCCACCTTCACCACGTGGTCGATGTGGTCGGCCAGGGTGGCCACCGTTCCCCGCGGCACCGGGTTCTGCCGCCGCCACTCGTCGAAGGCGCGGCGCTGCGCCTCCACGTCGTTCGGGAACTGCTGGCGGAAGCGCGCCTGCACCGCGTACATCCCGCGCGCCTGCACGGCGGCCCGGGGCTCCACGAACCCCGAGTAGAAGTTGATCATCACGATCCCGCCGTTGGCTTTGAGCGCGCGCAGCACGTCGTCGGGGACGTTGCGCGGGTGGTCGGCCAGCGCCTTCACGGACGAGTGCGAGAAGATCACCGGCGCCTCGGAGACGCGCAGCGCGTCCGTCATGGTGGCCGGCGAGACGTGCGAGAGGTCCACCAGCATCCCCAAGCGGTTCATCTCGCGCACCACCTCTTCGCCGAAGCGGGTGAGGCCGTCGTGCCGGGCCGAGTCGGTGGCCGCGTCGGCCCAGTCGATGGTGCTGGTGTGGGTGAGCGTCAGGTAGCGCACGCCCAGGGCGTGGAACTGCCGGAGCGCCCCCAGCGAGTTCTCGATCGCGTGCCCCCCCTCGATCCCGATCAGCGCGGCGACGCGGCCGGCGCGGTGGATGCGCTCCACGTCGGCGGCCGTGTACGCCATCTCCAGGTCGGGCGAGCGCTCGGCCATGCGGTGGATCAGGTCGATCTGCTCCAGCGCCACCCGCGCGGGCCCCGGCTGCCGGCCGATCGTCTCCACGGGGACGTAGGCCGCCCAGAACACCCCGCCCACCCCGCCCGCCTTCAGCCGCGGCACGTCGGTGTGCAGGTCGGGGTGCGGCCGGTCGGGGTCGAGCCGGGCCAGGTCCAGGAAGCCCTTCTGCCGGATCTCCCACGGCAGGTCGTTGTGCCCGTCGACCATGGGCGCCTGCTGGTGCAGCCGGCGCGCGCGCGCCAGGAGCGCCGCGGAGTCGGCCTGCGCCGCGAGCGCCGGAGCGAGCAGGGCGGCCGCGAGCACGAGCGCCGCGGCGGCGGAGGGGGTTTTCATCGGTAGGAGGTACGGGGTACGAGGTACGGAACTGCGTGAGTACGAAAGTACGGGGTGACGGACCGGAGGCCAAGGCGGCACTCGAAGTTCCGTACCCCGTACTTCGTACTTTCGTACTGGGTTTACCGGGCCAGCCCCTGGAACACGCCCACCGTCCGCAGCGCCAGCGGGCGCGACTTGCCGATCCACTCCACGTGGGCGATCAGGCGGCGGCGGCGCACGAAGCCGTCCATGGTCACCGGGGCGGAGGAGAACTCGTCGGCGCGCCCGGGAGGCACCAGCAGCAGGAAGTCGGCGCGGCGCGGGTCGTCCTGCGAGCCCCACTTGCACTCGGCGGCGGGGACGCGCGGGCCGCCCGTGGTGTCCACCAGCGCCGCGAGGGCGCTCTCGATGGTGTCGGTGCCCGCCTGCAGCGCCACCGGCGCGGGGGTCTCGCAGTAGAGCTGCGCCACCACCCGGCGGCCGCGCGCGGAGTCGCCCTCGAGGGTGAGCCGCTCGAAGTCGGCCGTGGTGAGCGCCCGCTCGGGGGGGGCGCCCGGCCGCGGGGGCGCCGGCGTGGTGGCCACCGCCGGGGGCGTCGCCACCACCTCGCCGCCGCCGGGCGGGGGCCGCGACCGGTCGTCGTCGTCGCCCAGCGCCCCCAGCACCAGCAGCACGAGGAGCGTCCCGGCCACCCCGTACGCCACCAGCGCCCACGGCCTGCGCCACGCCGGCACGGGCGCGCGCCGGTCGCTCCTGCGCCGGTCGGCCGTCCGCCGCTCGCCGCGCCGCGTCTCCTCCACGGGCCCCTGCGCGTCCGCCGCCATTCAGCCCCTGTCGTCTGGTTCCGCCTCCGCGGGCGGGCGGGCCGGCAGCGTCAGGCGGAAGGTGCTCCCCACCCCCACCGCGCTGCTCGCCTCGATGTCGCCGCCCAGCACCCGGGCCAGGCGCCGGGCGATCGGCAGCCCCAGCCCCGTCCCCTCCACCCCCGCCGCGTCGCCGTTCTCGTCGCGCCCGAGCTGCACGAACTCGTCGAAGATCCGCGCCAGGTCCTCGGCCGCGATCCCGGGGCCCCCGTCCACCACCTCCACCTCGAGCCCCCCGTCGTCCAGGCCCCGGCAGCTCGCCCACACCGGCGAGCCGCGGCCGTACTTGACCGCGTTCGACACCAGGTTGGTGAGCACCTGCCGCAGCCGCCGGCGGTCGGTGTGCACCGTGCAGCCGCCCCGGGCCTTCAGGTGCAGACTGGCGCCGGTCGCCTGGGCCAGCGGCCCCAGCGTGGCGAAGACGTCCTCCACCACCCGCGCCGCGTCGACCGGCCCCACCTCCAGCGCCGTCTTCCCCGCCTCCAGCCGCGAGATGTCGAGGATGTCGTCGACCAGCTCGCGCAGGTGCTCGGCCGCCTTCTGCGAGCGCTCCACCGCCAGCTCCTGCTGCTCGTTGAGCGGCCCGAACACCGAGGCCAGCAGCAGGTCGTTGTACCCCATCACCGCGTTGATCGGGGTGCGCAGCTCGTGGCTCATCGACGCGTAGAAGCGGTTGCGCGCCGAGAGCGCCAGCTGCAGCTCGCGGGTGCGCTTCTCGAGCTGGTGGTTGAGCTGCAGGAGCTGCTCCTGGCCGGCGTGCAGCTCCTCGGTCATGGCGAGGAGCTCCTCGTTCTGCGCCTCCATCTCCTCGTTCTGGGCCTGCAGCGTGCGCGAGAGCCTGGCGTTCTCGCCCAGCTCGCGCTCCAGCTCGTCGAGGGCGCGCCCCAGCCGGGCCTTCTCCTTGGCCAGCGTCCGCTGGGTGGCCGCCTGCTCGGAGCTCACCGAGGCCAGCTCGTCGTAGAGCGCGTCGAGGCGCGGGTCGCGCGGGCGCTCCACCAGCCAGAGCCGCTCCACCGCCGGGTCGTCGGACCAGATGGCGTAGAACATGTGGGGATGGAGGGCGTCCTTCCCCTCCAGCACCAGCTCCCAGCACGCCGGCTTCTCGCCGGGCTCGGGGCGCCGCTCCAGGAGCTGCGCCCACTTGGCGCGGCTCGCCCCGTCGAGCGCCGCGTCCAGCCGCCCTCCCGCGAGCCCGCGCTCCAGCTCGCGCTCCAGGGAGCCGTTGGAGGCCAGGACCACCCCGTCGGGCGCGAGCTCCAGCACCACCCCGGGAAACGCCCGGAGCGCCGGATGCAGCCCGGTTCCGACCAGAGGGTTCATCGCTGGAAGCGCTCCTTCAGCAGCTCGGCCAGCTCGGCCGCGTCGTCCGCCGTCAGGTCCGCCCCGATCCACCCTGCAAGTTCCGGGTCCTGCCGGAACGCCCGTCCCCCCACCGCGATCAGCGGCCCACCCTGGGGGAGCGCCGCGCGGATCGCCCGCACCGCCTCGCGCACCCGGGGCAGGTGCGGGGCGATCGACGCCGAGAGCGCCACCACGTCGGGGCGGCGCCCGCGCACCATCCCCACCAGGTCCTCCACCGGCACCGCGGCGCCCAGGTAGACCGTGTCCCACCCCTCCAGCTCCAGCAGGTCGCAGATCATCCGGAGCCCCACCTCGTGCCGCTCGGCGTCGGCGCAGGCGGCCAGCAGGAGCGGCCCCTCCCCCGTGGCGCGCGCGAAGAGGCGGTCGTACAGCCGCGCCATCGCCGCCTGGGTGATGGCCGTGGCCAGGTGCTCCTCCGCCACGGTGACGCGGTTCTCCTGCCAGAGCCGGCCGACCTCCCGGAGCGCCGGCTGGAACACGTCCAGGTAGAGGTCGCGCAGCTCCATCCCCGCCGCGAGCGCCGCGTCCACCACCGCGAACGCGTCGCGCCGGCTCCCCGCCACCACGGCGTCCAGGTACGCCGCGGGCGCCTCGGCCGGCGTCACCGCGCCTCCGGGCCGAGCGCGGAGACTCCCGCCGCGACGCAGCGGGCCAGGACGCCGCGCTCCGCGTCGTCCATCCCCTCCGCCGCGGCCCGCTCCATCAGCTCCAGCGCGCGCACCAGCTCGCCGGTGGGGACGTTGCGGGCGCGGAGCACGTCGTCCACCCAGCGCGCATAGGCCTCGAACATGGCGGGTGCGTCCAGCTCCACCGCGGGCGCCAGATGCTCCACGTTGTAGCGCATGTCCTGCAGGCACTTCTGCCGCCCGCGCTCGCCGTACTTCGCCAGCAGCCAGGGCTTCTCGGCGTAGAGCGCCTCCGTGCCCGCCCGCGCGATCTCGTCGCGGCGCTCCAGGAGGCGCGCGGCCGCCCGCTCGCCCGGCGTCACCCCCGCCACTCCGGAAGGGCGCGCGAGTCCATCAGCACCTCGAACGCCTCGTGCCGCACCGCGGTGCGCTCCATGATAGCCCGGGGCTCGCGCGAATGGGAAGCGGCGTGCTCGGCGCTGGTCATGTACGCCCGGAACGCGTCGCGGCTCTCCCACGCCGTCAGGAAGGTGTGCGTGGCGGCGCCCGCCTGGGGCCTCAGGAGCTGCAGGTAGAGGAAGCCGGGGAAGGCGTCCACCAGCCGCGCTCTCTCGCGGAAGTGCCGCTCCAGCTCGGCGTGGTCGGCCTCCGGGACGGTGAGGTGCGAGACGAAGACGAACATCACAAGGGCAACGCGGTGCTTTCGCGGGCTCTTTCGCGAAGGGAGGTGAAATAAGTCGCGTCCGCCGGGTCCGCAAGCGTTTCCGGCCTCAGCCCCGGGCGCCCTCCTCGCGCCAGCGCCAGAGCGCCAGCGCCGCGATCACGGCGGCGGAGCCGATCTCCCCCTCCGCCGCCATCCGGGCCAGGTCGGCGGCCGGCACCAGGCGCACGTGCGTGTCCTCGCCGGCGTCCTGGTCCTTGCGGCCCACGCGCTCCACGCCGCGGGCCACCGCCACGTAGACGCGCCCGCGCTGCCACGACGGGTTGATCTGGAAGGAGCCGATCACCTCGGGCCCGGCGCCGCCGCCGTAGCCGGTCTCCTCGCGCAGCTCGCGCGCGGCGGCCTCCTCGGGGCGCTCCCCCTCGTCGACGATCCCGCTGGGGGTCTCGAGCGTGGCCTGGCGGGTGCCCATCCGGTACTGCTCCACCAGCACGGCGCGCCCGTCCGGCGTGAGCGCGATCACCGTCACGCCGTCGGGCGCCTCGGCCACGTGGAAGTCGTGCTCCGACCCGTCGCGGGGCGAGCGCGCGCGGAGCCGGCGGACGCGGAACATCTCGAAATCACCGCAGTCGTCCTCCTCGACGACCGTCCACGGCTGCGGCCGATCCGCGCCCTCCGGCTCCGCTCCCATCCTCCACCCCTCCCCGCGCTGGATGCCCCCGGCAAGAACCGTGCACGTAAATGCAAGCCGTGGGCCGAGTTGGGGGGCAGGCGGGAAGCGCGGCGGGCACGTGTCTTGCCACTGGCGAGGCGGGGGACCGGCTTCGTAACCTCTAGCAGGAGAGTGAGTTATGGCGGACGACGCAACCGGCAAGGCCACCCACCTGGGCGGGAAGATCAAGGAGGGGCTGGGCGACCTGCTGGGCGACCGCAAGCTGGAGCGCGAGGGGCGCCTGGAGCAGATGGAGGGCGCCGCCGAGCAGGACGCCGCGCGGGCCGAGAACGCGCGCCGCGAGGCCGAGGTGCGCAAGGAGCTGGCCCGCGACGCCCAGCTCCGCAACGACCTCGACCGCGACCTCTGACGCGAGTCGGCGAACGGTCGAAGCCGCCCCGGGCGAGGCGCCCGGGGCGGTTTTGGTTTGATGCCCGGGCGTCGCGAGCGGGTAAACCCGCCCGCTGGAACCACGGAAAGCCTCGCAAAACCCCGCGAGGCTTCAACCGCGGCTCTCGTCGCGAAGCGGCAGGGTGTCGTGTGTAGGGGCGAGCCTGCGAGTCCGCGCGGAGGCGGCTCCGGCACTTCGCCGGACTGCCGCGAACGGGCTGGCCCGCCGGGCGAGGCATGCCTCGCCCCTCCGCGAGACTCCAACCTCCACGCCGAAGTCGTAAAGTTCACCCTCTCCCGAAGTTGGGAGAGGGTTGCCGCTCTAAGGCGGCGGGTGAGGGCCCCCGCCGCCGCGCCGGAGCCGGCCCGGAACGCGCGGATACTTCCCGCACGACCGCCGCTTCGGGCGCGGCTTATGCAAGGCGGGGCGGGCCGCTTACCCCGTCGCGAGGGAGGAACGATGCACAAGGTGCGCGTGGTGCGCTCGTACTACGACCAGTCGGAGCCGTACGTGGGGAAGATCGGCGAGGTGATCGGGCACTGGGGGCCCGACAACAACGAAGACGGCCGCGAGGGCTTCATGGTGCAGTTCGAAGACGGCTCCATCATCGGCCTCTCCGAGAACGAGGTGGAAGCCGTCACCGACGAGGAGACGGAGGCGCCGCCGCTTCCGCAGTGAGCCGCCAGTGCGTGAGTGCGGAAGTGCGAAAGTGCGAAAGTGCGAAAGTGCGAAAGTGCGAAAGTGCTCCGGAGCGTGGATCGGCTCCGGAGCACTTCGTCATCATAAGATATAGAAGCCGCGGTGTTCCTCTGCTGACTCTGCTGACTCTGCGTGAGACCTGCTGTTTCAGGATCGACCGGACGAAAGCAGCTACCGGTCGCTCGAAGTGCGCGGGACGCGGAGCTTCTGGCCGGGCTGGAGCACCGAGTCGGCGTCCATGCCGTTGGCGTCGCGGATGGCTTCGACGCTGGAGTCGTACGCCCGCGCGATGCTCCACAGCGTCTCGCCGCTCTTCACCACGTGCTCGGCCACGCGCCCGCGGCTGGAGGGCTCGCCGCGGCCGCGCTCGCCCTCGGAGCGGCGGGACGCGGAGGAGCCCCCGTCCCGGCTCGCCACCCGCGCGGGCGACGGCGACGCGCGCGGGATGCGCAGCTTCTGCCCGGGCTGGATCGCCTCGTCCTCGTCCAGGTCGTTGGCCTCGCGCACCCGCGCCACCGTCAACTCGTAGCGCCGCGCGATCCCCCACAGCGTCTCGCCCTGCTCCACCGTGTGCGTACGCCCGCGCGAAGACGACTCCCCGCGGCGGCTCGACGCAGACTCCTCGCCATCCCCCGAACGGCGGCGCTCGCCCGATTCCGAGCTGCGGCCGCGGCTCGACTCCTCCTCGCCCGACGAGCGGCGGCGCGTCTCGGACGACCCCGAGCGCTCGCGGCCGGCGTCTCGCGAGGCGGTGCGCTCGCCCTCGCGGCGGGAGGGGCCTTCCTCCGCGCTCTTGGCCCGGCTCGACTCGCGGGACCCGGACGAGCGGCTCTCGCGCGACTCGCCGGACTCCGACGAGCGGCCCGCGCGGGACGAAGAGCGCTCCCGCCCCTCGTCCTCGTCGTCGCGGGAAGCGACGCGGGCCACGGGGCGGGACTCGAGCAGGCGGGCGGCGTCGGCCCACAGGCGGATGCGGTCGCCGCGGCCCAGCCGGTCGACGTTCAGGCTCAGGTTCAGGTCGCGGATCTGGTCCGGCGCGAGCCCCGTGGCGGCGGCGATCGACGCCAGGTCCTCGCCGCGGCGCAGCGTGTAGAGCGCGTATCCGCCGCGGCGGCGGAAGTCCGAGTCGCGGAACGCCTGCTGGAGCGCGGGCCCCTGCCCCGCCGGCACCCACACCCAGTACAGCGCGGGCGCGATCCCCCGGAACAGGTGCGGGTTGAGGTCGGCCAGTTCGCCGGCCGCCAGGTTGCCGATCCGGGCCAGCTCCGCCAGCGGCGTGACCACGTCCACGCGCACGCTGTCGAACGCGAACGCCCGCGCCGCGCCCGCCAGCGCCGCGTAGCCGAAGCGCCCCGGGTCCTTGGCGATGATGGTGACGGCGTAGAGGCGGGGGACGTAGTGCCGCGTCTCCTGCGCCAGGTCGCCGCGCTCGGCCAGGTCCCAGAAGTCGCGCGCCCCGAAGCGCGTCATCCCGCGGCTGATCCGGCCGCCGCCCGCGTTGTAGGCGGCCGCCGCCAGCGCCCAGTCGCCCCCGAAGTCGCGGTGCAGCTCGCGCAGGTGGCGCGCGGCCGCGTGGGTGGAGCGCACGGGATCCATCCGCTCGTCCACCAGGTCGTCGATCCGGAGCCCCATCCCGCGGCCGGTGCCGGGCATGAACTGCCACATCCCCACCGCCCCGGCGCGGCTGCGCACCGCGGGCTGGTAGCCGCTCTCCACCATCGCCAGGTGGTGCAGGTCGCGGGGGATGCCGTAGCGGGCGAAGACGTCGCGCACGAACTCGTCGTAGCGGTCCGCGCGCTCCAGCCAGCGCCCGATCACGTCGTGCCGCTGGTTGACCAGGAAGGAGAGCTCCATCTCCACCCACTGGTTCGCCACCACGGGCAGGTCGTACTCGGCCGTCCCCAGCAGCCCGCGCGACACCGGCGCCGGCGGGGCTTCCGCAATCTCGAAGCTCTCGCCGATGGAGTCGGGCTCCGGCGCCGGCTCCTCCACCGCCGCCGGCTGGGGCTCGGCCATGACCGGGTTGGGCCGGACCACGGGCCGCGGGCCGGGCGTGCAGGCGGCCGCAGCCAGCACCAAAACGAGGAAAAGCGCGGACGCGGAAGGCGTACGTGTCATCGGGAGAAAGAAGGCGAGCCGGCGTGACGGGGGAAGCGGCCGCGGCGGTGGGGCCTGGCGCGGCGTAGGTGTGTGAAGCCGAAGATAAGCCCGCAGTGGGGACCTGCCAAGCCTGTGGCAGCCGCGTCGTGAGTTCGGTCGATCTAACCGATTGCGCGGCAGGAGATTGCAGGCAAACCCGCTGCTGGAACTACGGAAAGCCTCGCCAGCCCCCGCGAGGCTTCAACAGCGGAACAGCATGCGGAGATCGCTTGGCCAGTCGTTCCGTACCTCGTACCCCGTACTTTCGCACTTTCGCACTTTCGCACTTTCGCACTCACGCACTCACGCACTTCAGTCGCAGAGCTGCCTGAGCTGCGCCAGGTACTCCGCCTCGCGCCGGGCGTCGGCCTCGGGGCCCAGGGTGAGGCCGCGCCGCACCCGCCAGCGGTGGAAGGCCAGCTCGCTGGCCACGCGGTGCATCTCGCGCCGGCGGCGCCACCGCGCCACCCCGCCCAGGCGCCACGCCAGGTAGCTCGCCCGCAGCCGGCGCCGCACCCGGCACAGGCACTCCAGCTCCTCGGGCGCGATCAGCCCGTCGTCCACCAGGTGCTCCAGGTGCTCGCGGATGATCCGCCCCTCGCGGCGCAGCGACACCACGATCAGCACCAGCACGCCCACGAACGTGGGCACCATCACGAACGTGTACAGCCCGAAGAACACCCCGTCGTCGAAGCTGGCCGACAGGTTCCACACCGCGTGCATCACCACCGCCGCCGCGAAGCCCAGCAGCGGCGCCCACACCTGGCTCCCCCGGCCGTGCCCCTCGCGCGCGTACCCCAGCCCGATCCCGAACATGCTGGTGAAGAGCGGGTGCGCGAATGGGCCCATCATCCCCCGCACCGCGAAGGTGAGCACCCCGCTCTGCACCCCCTCCTCCACCGCCGCGCCGTAGTACTCCACGTTCTCGATCATCGCGAAGCCCAGCCCCACCATCGCGGCGTACACCACCCCGTCCACCACCCCGTCGAACTCGTCCTTCAGCTCGCGGAACAGCGCCAGCAGGGCGAGCCCCTTCGCCATCTCCTCCACCAGCGGAGCGCTGAACACGGCCCCGAAGAACCCGGCCAGGTCGGGGCCCAGGAGCCCGCGCGCCACCGCGTCGGACGAGATGTTGACCACCAGCGAGATGAACACCGCCACCGTGGCGCCCCACGCGAAGGTCTGCGCCAGGGTGCGCGCCGGCTCGGGCTCGAAGCGGTCCAGCCAGAGCGCCAGCACCACGTAGAGCGGCACGGGGATCACCGCCAGCGCCACCCCCATGAAGAACGCGCCCGGCCCCATGTCGGAGCCGATGATGAGCAGGCTCAGGATCCCGCACACCACCGCCCCGCGCGTGAGCATCGGGTGCGGGTGGCGCACGGGCGGCAGCGGCGCCGGGGGCCACGGCGCCGCCGAGAAGTCGGGGCCGGGGCCGGCGGGTGGGAAGGGGTTGGGGCCGGAAAACATCCGTCAGTCGTGGGTCCAGGCTCCGAACGTCCGCTCCAGCGCCTCGCGCCGGTAGGCGAAGATCGCGGCGAGGCGCGGCCCCACCAGCAGCCGCCGCGCGGCGCCGCCGCCGGGGGGGGCGTAGTGCACCAGGTCGCGCATCTCCACCCCGCCCTCGACCGGGCGGAACAGGTGCTGGTGGTGGAAGAAGCGGTACGGCCCGAAGCGCTGCTCGTCGACGAAGCGGTACGGCTCCTCCACGTGGGTGATCTGGTTCACCCAGTTCAGCGCCACGCCGAGGAACGGGCGGATGCGGTAGGTCATGAGCAGCCCGGCGTACATCCGCTCCGGCAGCTCCGAGGTGAACTCGAGCCCCAGCGACGGCGGGCTGATCTTCTCCAGGTTGGCCGGGTTCGCGAAGAAGTCCCAGAGGATCGACAGCGGCACCGGGAGCTTCTGCGTGGCCTCGAACAGGTGCAGCTTCATCCGCCTCCGCCGGGTGTTCGTCCGGCCCCAAACGTAACCGTGCCCCCGCTGGGTGGACAACAGGGAGTCTCTCGCGCAGCGGGTGTGTCCCTCCCCTGCCCTTGCATCCCCCGATTGGGAAACGTATCTCTCTGGCAAACTGAACACTTCTGGACCGAGACGCGACGTCGGCACAGCGGAATCATCACACGGGAGACGTGCAATGACCGGTGGTGAGTTGGGAAAGAAGGTCCGTTCCTGCGGAAGCTGCGGGATGGGAACGATGTGGCTGACGAACGTGCGCGGAACAACGATGGATCACCGAGACGATCCGTCCGTGCGCATACGGACGGACCTCCTCCTTCCCGTCTGCGACACGTGTGGCGACATGGCCATTGACGGGTCCCAATCCCAGGCTCTCGATGCGGCGCTCGAGGAAGCCTACGCCGCCAAGCGCCGCAAGCTGCAGCGCGCGCTCCTCAACGACCTGCGCAGACGCGGTTTCACGCAGCGGCAGATCGAGCGGTTCGCAACCGTCCGTCCCGGCTACCTCTCCAAGCTGCAAGAGGGAGAGATCGCCTCCGGAAGCACCTTCCGGCTCCTCTACCTGCTGCACGAATTCCCGGACCAGGCGATGGCAGCCGTCGGCAGGCTCGACCCGGAGCTCGAGACGGCCCCGGCCGGCACCGCCGAGCGCCGCCGGTAAGCAGTCTCCCGTCCGCCGGGACGTACTCTCGCACTATCGCACTTTCGCACTCTCGCACTTTCGCACTTTCGCACTCTCGCACTTTCGCACTCTCGCACTTTCGCACTCACCATCCGGCGCGGCGCTTGCCGCGCCCGGCGCGCGCCGCCACGTTACCGCCGCGGGCGGCGCGCGAACCGGTGCGAGACCTGGGAGCGAACGGATGCAGACGCTGCTGGTGGGCCTCGCCCACCCCGACGACGAGGTGGGCGCCGCGGGGACGATCCTGGCGCAGCGCGCGCAGGGCGACCGCGTGGTGGTGGTGTGGCTCACCCGGGGGCAGATGACCGAGGCGTTCGGCCCCCTCTCGGCCGAAGAGGTCTCCGCCATCCGCGAAGAGCACGGCCGGCTCGCCGGCCGCATCCTGGACTGCGAGACCCGCTTCCTCGACTTCGAGGACACCGGCCTCCAGGCCACCCCCGAGGCCGCCCGCCGCGTCGCCGCGCTCGTCGCCGAGGTCCGCCCCGACGCCGTGCTCACCTGGGGCGACGCCTGGGCCCGCGGGATGCGCCACCCCGACCACCAGGCGTGCGGCCAGATCTTCCGCGACGCCATCACGCTGGCGCGCCTGGCCAAGGTGGTGCACCCCGCGCGGCCGCACCGCGAGTTCGCCCCCGTCTTCACCTACCGCGGCGCCTACTCGCAGCTCCCGGCCGTGGCCGTCGACGTGGAGCCGTACGTGGAGCGCATCCACGAACTGGCGCGCTTCTACTTCGAGCGCATCGGCTTCGGGCAGGCCGACTGGGTGGAGCGCCGCCTGCGCGAGGCCGCCCGCCCCTACGGCCTGCGCTACGCCGAGGTGTTCGACGCCTGGGAGACGGTCCCCGGCACCGTGGCCTCGCTCCTCCCCGCCGAGGCCGCCTACGCCGAGCCCGTGCACCCCACCCGCCACGACCAGCCCGGGCACGAGGAGAGGCGCTGACCCGCGTGCTTCCTCACCCGGGCAAATCGAACTGAATCCTGCAAACCGCGGGAGCGGGCGTGTCCCTCCGCTGCGCTCCGGGCCGGGCTGCGCGCGCGGTAGGGCACGATACGACCGTGCCCAACCGCGCCGGGCCACCGCCGCCACGATACCCCCTGTGGCGGCGGCGTCCCGGCCCTGTCGGGCGCGCATCCCTC
>DASVWD010000076.1 GCA_036389795.1 Longimicrobium sp. | reverse complement strand
GCGGCGCGGCCGCGGGCGCGGGCGGCGGCGCCGGCGCGGGGCGCGGGGTCTTCAGCTCCACCTCGCCGCCGCCCACCAGGCCCACCAGGTTGCGCACGCCCGTCACCCGCACCCGGTACGTGGTCTCCGGCGCCAGCCGCGCCCCCGTGCGCACGAAGAGCGACTGCGAGGGCGCCTGCACCGTGTCGCGCGCGGGCGGGCGGGCGCGGGCGGTGTCGCGCCCCGCGGGGGGCCGCCCGGCGCGGGCCGTGTCGGCGCGCGCCGAGTCCGTCGTGGGCGGCCCGGCCTCGGGGAAGGGGCCCAGCCGCACGGCCGTGACCGGCACCGCGCCGCCCGGCCCCGTGACCGTCACCTGCGCGGGCGAGAGCGGCTGCGCCGGGTCCAGGTAGTCGTCGAACTTCACCTCGATCACGTCGCCCTCGCCCCGCGCCGAGCCCGCCGCGGGCGGCGTGGTGTCGGGGCGGACGATCGACAGGCGGCGCGCCTGCACGGTGTCGCGCGCGGCGACGCGCAGCGTGGCGGTGTCGCTCGCCTCGAACGGGTCCGGCGTGCGGCTGCGGTTCTGGTCGTTGTACGCCCGCAGCCGGTAGTCGCCCTCGGGCACCTGCTCGAACGCGTAGCGCCCGGCGCTGTCGGTGCGCGTGGCGTAGACCAGCGAGTCCGGCAGCAGCACCGCCTCCACCCGCGCGCCCGCCGCGGGCCGCGTCGTCGTCCGGTCGACCACCTCGCCCACTGCCAGCGTGGCGGGGATCTCGGGGCCGGTGGAGAACACCAGGCGGATCGGCTCGGTGGTGCGGTTGCCGAAGCGGTCCTGCAGCCCCGGCGCGATGGTCACCTGGTAGACGCGGTTCGGCTGCCAGCCGCCGCGCAGCCCCACGCTCAGCTCGTCGCCGCTCTTGTCCACGTCGGGGCTGCTGGTGCGCGGAGAGACGCTCACCAGCGTGTCGATCCCCTGCTCCGAGAGCCCCTCGTCGAACACGAAGAGCACGTCGCCCTGGAAGCCGCGCGTGCGCGCCAGGGTGTCGGGGCGCGTGGCCACCAGCCGCGGCGGCTCCTTGTCCTCGGCCCCGCCCGGGGGCGCCTCGATGTGCGCGCACGAGACGAGGGCGCCCGCCAGGAGCGAGCCCGACAGGATCCGGCCGGCGAGCCGCGTCACGACACGCCCTCCAGGGCGGCCAGCTTGGCGCGCAGCTTCTCGCCCTGCTCGCGGTACGAGGCCAGCTTCTCGCGCTCCTTCTCCACTACCTCGGCGGGCGCGCGGGCAACGAAGCTCTCGTTGGCCAGCTTCTTCTCCGCGGCCGCCACCAGCCCCTCCAGCCGCCCCACCTCGCCGCGCAGCCGCGCGCGCTCCCTGTCGAGGTCGATCACCCCGGCCAGAGGGACGAACAGCTCCGTCCCCGAGCGCAGCACGGCGCTCGCGCCCACCTGCCCGTTGGCGGCGCCGAACGACAGCTCGCCCACGCGCGCCAGGTCCAGCAGGGCGCGGCGGCTCCCCTCCAGCGCGGCGCGGACCTCGTCCGTGGCCGGGTTCGCCAGCAGCGGCACGCGCACGCCGGGCTGGATCCCGTACTCCTGGCGCATGAAGCGCACGGCGCCGATCACCTCGCGCAGCTCGTCGAAGGCGGCCTCGGCGGCGTCGTCCTCCCACTCGGGGCGCGGCCCGGGCCAGGGCGCCACCATCAGCGACGGCGGGTCGCCCGCGGCGCGCGGGAGGCGGCGCCACACCACCTCGGTGATGAAGGGCATCACCGGGTGCAGCAGCCGGAGCGCCCCGTCGAGCACGGCGACGAGCGTGGCCTGCGCGGCGCGGCGGCTCTCCTCGCCCAGGTCGCCGTAGAGGCGCGGCTTGGCGGTCTCCAGGTACCAGTCGGCCAGCTCGCCCCAGAAGAAGTCGTAGCAGCGCGAGCCCGCGTCCTGGAAGCGGAAGCGCTCCAGCGCCTCGGTCACCTCGCGCGCCGTCTTCGAGAGCCGCGAGAGGATCCAGCGGTCGGGCAATTCGAGCGCATCCCGCACTTCGTCGATGGAGACGCGCGGCGCGTCGCCCAGCGTGATCAGCGCGAAGCGGCCGGCGTTCCACAGCTTGTTGGCGAAGTTGCGCCCGGGGCCGAACGCCAGCTCCAGGTCCTGGTAGTTCAGGTACTGGTCCGCCCCCGCGCTCGCGCCCGTGGCCACCGTGAAGCGCAGCGCGTCGGCGCCGAAGCGCTCCACCACGTCCAGCGGGTCGATGCCGTTGCCGAGCGACTTCGACATCTTCCGCCCCAGGTGGTCGCGCACCATCCCGGTCAGGTACACGTCGCGGAACGGCACCTCGCCGCGGAACTCCAGCCCCGCCATGATCATCCGGGCGATCCAGAAGAAGAGGATGTCCTGCCCGGACACCAGCGTGCTGTTGGGATAGAACGCCCGCAGGTCCTGCGTCTCCTCCGGCCAGCCGAGGGTGGAGAACGGCCAGAGCCACGAGCTGAACCAGGTGTCGAGCACGTCGGGGTCCTGCCGGAGCGCCCCGCCGCACTCCGGGCAGGCGGACGGGTCCTCGCGGGCGACGACGGTCTCGCCGCACTCCGCCGACTCGCAGTACCACACCGGGATGCGGTGCCCCCACCAGAGCTGGCGGGAGATGCACCAGTCGCGGATGTTCTCCAGCCAGTGCTCGTAGATCTTCCCGAAGCGCTCGGGGTGGAAGCGCACCCGCCCGTCGCGGTGGGCGGCGAGCGCCGGCTCGGCCAGCGGCCGCATGCGCACGAACCACTGGTCCGACAGGCGCGGCTCCACCGCCGTGTGGCAGCGGTAGCAGTGCGGCACCGCGTGCGTGTGCTCCTCGGCCTTCTCCAGGAGCCCCCGCTCGTCGAAGGCGGCCACCACGGCGCGGCGCGCCTCGTAGCGGTCGAGCCCGCGGAACGCCTCGGGGACCGCGTCGTTCATGGTGGCCTCGGGCGTCATCACGTCCAGCGCCGGGGCGCCGGTGCGCTGGGCCACCTCGAAGTCGTTGGGGTCGTGCGCGGGGGTGATCTTCACCGCGCCCGAGCCGAACTCCGGGTCCGCGTACTCGTCGGCGACGATCGGGATGCGGCGCCCCGTGAGCGGCAGCTCCACCTCCGCGCCGACCAGGGCCCGGTAGCGCTCGTCGGACGGGTGCACGGCCACCGCGGTGTCGCCCAGCATCGTCTCGGGCCGCGTGGTGGCGACGACCACGTAGGGGCGCCCGTCCGGGAGGCGCGGCAGCCCGGGCGCGTCGACGCCGGCGGGGAACGGGTAGCGCAGGTGCCAGAGCTTCCCCTTCGTCTCCTCGGGCTCGGCCTCCTCGTCGGAGAGCGCGGTCAGGCAGCGCGGGCACCAGTTGATGATGCGGTGGCCGCGGTAGACGAGCCCCTTCTCGTGCAGGCGGACGAACACCTCGCGCACGGCGCGGGAGAGGCCGGGGTCCAGGGTGAAGACCGAGCGCGGCCAGTCCAGCGAGCAGCCGATGGAGCGCAGCTGGTCGTAGATCTGCCCGCCCGTGTCGCGCACGAACTCCCACACGCGCTCCACGAACGCCTCGCGCCCCAGGTCGTCGCGGCTCTTCCCCTCCCTGGCGAGGAGGCGCTCGACCACGTTCTGCGTGGCGATGCCGGCGTGGTCGGAGCCGGGGATCCAGAGCGCCTCGCGGCCCTGCATCCGGCGCCAGCGGACGAGGATGTCCTGGACGGTGTTGTTGAGGCCGTGCCCCATGTGGAGGCGGGCCGTGACGTTGGGCGGGGGGATGGGGATGACGTACGCCGGCCTGCCGCTCGCCGCGTCGGCGTGGAAGAAGCCCTGCTCCTCCCACCAGCGGTAGAGCGAGGCCTCGTTCTCCTTCGGGTCGTACTGCGGCGGAAGCGCCTCGGCCATCGAAAACCCTGCTCCCAAGACGAACGGGGCCCTGCGCCCCATGCAACCAAATCGGTGTCAGACCGCGCAAACTACGGCCTCGCGCGGGCGACGGTCAAGCGACGGCGGGTTAGCGGGGAGTGAGGGAGCCGGGTCCCGCGCCGGGCGGCTGAAGCCGCGGCTACAACTACAGGAAGCCTCGCCAACCACCTTTGTCGCATACGCGAGCTCGGTGTGGGCGAGGCTTCAACCGAGAACGGCAACAGCGTCGGTCACGATGCCGGTGCGGGGCGCGAAGCGCGCGGGCGCAGCCCGCTAGTCCGCGCAGGCGGACTTCGTGTGGTTGTTGCAGCGATTTCAATCGCCCGGCCTGCCTCGCCTGTCCGGCTTTGGGACGGCGATTCCCACTTCCGCACAGGACCGCCGCGCCGCGCCGAATCCCCCGCACATGCGTCGCAACGAGTTAGCGGAAGACGGCGGAAGGCACGGCGCTTCCCTTCCCCCGAGGTGCTTCCTCCCCGTGGCGAGCCGTCTGACTCGAACCCGACGGACGACGATGGACAAGCTCCTCCAGGACCTGCGCTACGCCCTGCGCATGCTGGCGAAGAGCCCCGCCTTCACGCTGGTGGCGGTCGCGTCGCTGGCGCTGGGGATCGGCGCCAACGCGGCGATGTTCAGCGTGGCCGACGCCACGCTCCTGCGCCCGCTCCCCTACCCCGAGCCGGAGCGCATCGTCGTCCCCGCCATCACCATGACGCACACCGGGCCCGACCGCACCGGGGTCGACACCTTCCCCTGGTCGTCGCCCAAGTACCAGGTGATGCGCGGCGCCACCGGCCATCTCTTCGAGGACGTGGCGGGCTTCGGCGACAGGCAGGTGAACCTCTCGGGCGGCGGCGAGCCCGAGCGGGTGGGGATGGAGTTCGCCTCGGCGCCGTACTTCCGCATCCTGGGGGTGCGCCCCGCGCTGGGACGCACCTTCGCCGCCGAGGAGGACTCGGTGCCCGGGGCGCACGCCGTCGCCCTGGTGAGCCACGAGCTGTGGACGCGGCGCTTCGGCGGCGACCCGGCCCTGGTGGGGCGCACCATCACGCTGGAGAAGACGCCGTTCACGGTGGTCGGCATCCTCCCGCGCGGCTTCCGCGGGCTGAGCGGGAACGGCGAGGTGTGGGTGCCGATGGCGATGGCGCCCCGGCTCTTCTGGCCCCAGGTGCTCCAGGAGCCCTTCGCCCACTGGCACCAGGCGGTGGCCCGGCTGCGCCCCGGCGTCACCCCCGGGCAGGCGCGCCGGGCGATGGCGCAGGTGGCGGCCCGCGTGGAGGAGGCCTACCCCACCCCGCCGCGCTTCATCGCCCCGGGAGACCGGCCGGGCGCCACCGTCGTGGGGCTGCGCGACGCCCGCAGCGACCCGCTGCTGCGCCGCGCGGTGCTGGTGCTGCTGGGCGCGGTGGGGTTCGTGCTGCTGATCGCCTGCGCCAACGTGGCCAACCTGCTGCTGGCGCGCGCCGCCGCCCGCCGGCGCGAGGTCTCCATCCGCCTGGCGGTGGGCGCCGGGCGGGGGCGGCTGGTGCGCCAGCTCCTCACCGAGAGCGTGCTGCTGGCGCTGCTGGGCGGCGCCTTCGGCGTGCTGCTGGCGCTCTGGGCCACCGACGTGCTCTCGGCGCTCCGGCCCGAGCGGATGAGCGCCTGGGGGATCCGCGGCACCGAGGCGCTGGAGCTGGGCGGCCTGGGGCTGAACGCCCGCGTGCTCGCCTTCACCCTGGCCGTCTCGCTCCTGGCCGGTCTCCTCTTCGGCCTGGCGCCCGCGCTGCACGCCTCGCGGCCGGACGTGGCGGGGATGCTCAAGGAGGGCGCCGGGGCCTCCACCCCGGCGGCCGCCTCGCTCCGGCGGCTGGGCGGGCGCGGGCTGCTGGTGTCGGCCGAGGTGGCGCTGGCGCTGGTGCTGCTGGCCGGCGCGGGGCTGATGCTGCGCTCCTTCGCGCGGCTGCGCGCGGTGGACCCGGGCTTCAGCGAGCAGAAGGTCCTCACCCTGAGCGTCGCCCCGCGCGGGGACGACTACCCGGAGCCGGAAGACGCGGTGGCGCTGCACGCGCGGCTCCTGGAGCGCTTCGCGGCGCTCCCCGGGGTGCTCTCGGTGTCGGTGGACAAGTGCGCGCCGCTCTCGGGCGGGTGCAACGGCACCGTCGTCAAGCAGGCCGACGAGCGGGTCTTCGGCCCCGGCCAGGGGCCGCAGGTCACCCTGCACTGGGCCGGGCCCGACCACTTCCGCACGCTGGGGATCCGCCTGCTGGAGGGGCGCGCCTTCACCCCGGCCGACCGCCGGGGGAGCCCGCGCGTGGTGATGGTGAGCCGCGCGCTGGCGGAGAAGCTCTGGCCCGGCCGGAGCGCGGTGGGCCGCCGCGTGCTCCCGGGGATGGGCGACGTGGAGGAGCCCGCCGAGGTGGTGGGGGTGGTGGAGGACGTGCGCTACGGCGGCCTGCACGACGAGCCCGGGCCGGCGCTCTACCTGGCCGACCTGCAGGCCACCTGGCCCGAGGCCACCTTCCTGCTGCGCACCGCGGGCGACCCGCTTGCCCTGGCCGCAGCGGTGCGCCGCGAGGTGCGCGCGGTGGACCCCGACCTCCCCGTGTTCGACGTGAAGACGATGCGCGAGCGCGTGGCCGACGCCACCAGCCGCGACCGCTTCGGCGCCGCGCTCCTCTCCGCCTTCGCCGCGCTGGCGCTGGTGCTGGCGGCGATGGGGATCCACGCGGTGATCGCCTACTCGGTGGCGCGCCGCACGCGCGAGCTGGGGGTGCGCCAGGCGCTGGGCGCCTCGCCGGGCGCCCTGGTGCGGCTGGTGGTGGGCCAGGGCGCGGCGCTCGCGGCCGTGGGGATCGTGGCCGGGATGGCGGCGGCGCTGGCGCTCACCCGCGTCCTCTCCGGCCTGCTGTACGAGGTGGAGCCCACCGACCCGGCGACCCTGGCGGCGATCACCGTGTTCCTGGCGGGGACCGCCCTCCTGGCGGCGTGGCTCCCCGCGCGCCGCGCCGCCCGCGTGGACCCGATGGTGGCGCTCCGCAGCGAGTGAGGGAAGTGCGTGAGTGCGGAAGTGCTCGCCAAAATCCGCCAGGGCTGGCGCGGAAAGGGCGTGGTGCCGGCTGGCGCCACGCCCTCCGCCCGGTCCGCGCATCCCTCACGCGGGTTTCGTAGAGACGCCCCGGCGGGGCGTCTTTGCCTGCGCCACGTCGAGGCCCGTCATCCGCGCATTCCGACGCCCCGGGCGAGGCAGGCCTCGCCCCTACGGGGCTGTCGCGCCAAACCGTTGCCGTAGTTGTAGTTCGTCCCTCTCCCCTCGTGGGAGAGGGACAGGACGTGAGCGCGACGAGGCCGTTCTCGTCGCGCTCACGGTCCAGGGTGAGGGCCGCCAGAGCCGCGCCACGCCGAAGCTCTTTGTCCCGCGCGAAGCGAGCCCGCTGTTCCGCCGTTGCAGTTCACCCCGATCTCCCGCGCGGCGGGGGAGAGGGGCCGGGGGAGAGGGGGCGCCGCGGCGTGCGACGAAGCCAGCCGCGGCGCCCGTCCTCACAACGGCGTGAAGGTGAACTTCCGGATCACGATCTCCACCTCCTGCCCGTTGGTGGGCGCCCAGCCGTTCATCAGCCACAGGTTGATGCGCGCCGGCATGGAGTTCTGCGGAATGCGCTGCGTCGCGTTGCTGGACGGCGCGTACGTCCAGCTGTGGATCACGTTGGTGTTGGTGTCGTAGTGGCCGCCGATGGTCTGGAAGAAGATGCTGGTGCTCTGCCACTTGTAGCGCTGCGTGGTGAACGTCCCCTCCAGCGACAGGCGGAAGGTGTCGACCACCGACGGGTAGGTGCTGCTGGCCGGCCATACCGTGTAGCTGGCGTTCGGCCAGTCCGGGTCGCCCCACCGGCTGAACTCGATGTCGATCTCGTTGGTCCCGTCCGGCCCCGCGTAGCCGAACAGCCCCAGCACCACGTTGGGGTCCAGCAGGTCGATGCGCCCCTCCACCCAGAACTGGTACGTCCCGAAGCCCAGGCTCTGCTGCGTGCCGATCTCCGCCGCGTACCACACGTTGTTCACCTTCGAGATCTTCAGGTGCAGGTAGCCGTTGGCGTCCACCCACACGTTGTTGGAGCTCCAGTTGTTGGGCCCCGGGCCCAGCCCCGTCCCGTTCTTCACGTTCCAGGTGTAGCCCTGCCAGGTGATGGTGGTCAGCGTGCGGGAGGGCTGGTCCGGGGGTGCGACAGCGGGCGTGACGAGCGAATCGGCGCACGCCGCGAGCGCGGCGAATGCCAGCACGGCGACTGCCTTGAGACGCATGGGGTGCTCCTTCGTGCCTGTGCTGTACCCGGAAACGGCCGGGGTGCGGGTGGGCGGCACCCTCAGCGAAAGCACACGCCTCGCGAAGCAATCTGCGTACCGATCTAAAAGGGACCGAACGACTTGAGCTCGTGCGAAGTGCGGCGCGAACCGGGGCTGGCCACGCAAGAAGCGGGGCGGCCGCATCGCCGTCCCGCCAACCCTCTGTCGATCAAAATCGGCCAGCGGGCAACAGATGATCACCCGAGCCACTCCGCCACCAGGCGGTACGGGATCGAGAGCGGCGACGGGAGGAGGAAGGTGCCCGCCTCCAGCCCGGCGCGGCCCCTCCTCTCTTGACAGCTACAGGAGCGCGCCGCATCTTCCCTCGACAGCGACAGGAACACTGCCCACAGGAGCCACAGGTGCCGCCACGTCCGCAGACCGATGCCCTCCGGGGCTCGCTCGACCTGCTGGTGCTCAAGACGCTCTCGCTGGCGCCGATGCACGGCTGGGGGATCGCCCAGCGCGTGCAGCAGCTCTCCGAGGGCGTGCTCGAGGTGAACCAGGGCTCGCTCTATCCGGCGCTGCAGCGGCTGGAGCAGGAGGGGCTGATCACGAGCGACTGGGGCACCACCGACAACAACCGCCGCGCGCGCTACTACCGGATGACCGCCTCCGGCCGGCGCGCGCTGGGCGAGGAGCTGGAGAGCTGGCGCCGCTTCGCCGCCGGCCTCGAGGCGGTGCTGCGCACCAGCTGAGCGCGGCGCACCGGAGACCGCCGGTGCAGGACGGCGCGTTCGCCACGACCGTACATCGGCATCATCATCAGCGGAGCACGCAATGAGCTGGCTCGAAGGATCCCTGGCGCGCCTGCGCCTCCTGTTCGGCCGTCGCGCCTCCGAGTCGCGCATGGACCAGGAGTTCCGCTTTCACCTGGAGATGGAGACGGAGCGCCTGATGCGCGAAGAGGGACTGGACGCCGTCGAGGCGCGGCGCCGCGCGCTCGTCGCCTTCGGCGGCGTGGAGAAGCACAAGGAGGCGCTGCGCGACGGGCGCGGGCTGGCGTGGCTCGGCGGGCTGACGCTCGACCTGAAGCTCGGCGGCCGGATGCTGGTCAAGTATCCGGGGCTGACGATCGTCGGCGGACTCGCGATGGCGTTCGCCATCTGGGTCGGCGCCGTCGCCTTCGAGATGGTGATGCTGTTCGTCAGTCCCACGCTGCCGCTGCCGCAGGGCGACCGCATCGTGCACCTGCGGAACTGGGACGTGCAGGCGAACGAGGCGGAGCCGCGCGCGCTGCACGACTTCGTCGTCTGGCGCCAGGCGATGCGGTCGGTGACCGACCTCGGGGCGTGGGAGGACGTCACGCGCAACCTCACGGGGCGCGACGGCGAGGCCCGCCCGGTGCAGGTCGCGGCGATCACCGCGTCGGGGTTCCGCGTCGCCGCGACGCCGCCGCTGCTGGGCCGCGCCCTCGTGCCGGCGGACGAGCGGGCCGGAGCGCCGCCGGTGGTGGTCCTCGGCCACGACGTGTGGCGGGCGCGCTTCGCGGGCGACTCCGCGATCGTCGGGCAGACCGTGCGGCTCGGGGACGCGTACGCCACCGTGGTGGGCGTGATGCCGGACGGCTTCGCGTTCCCGATCGCGCACGACGCGTGGACGCCGTTGCGCCCGGGCGTGCTCGACGACGCGCCGCGCCGCGGCCCCGGCATCACCATCTTCGGGCGGCTCGCCCCCGGCGCGACGCTCGACGACGCACAGGCCGAGCTCGCGGCGCTCGGCCGGCGCGCGGCGCGGGAGCTCCCCGACACGCACGAGCACCTGCAACCCCAGGTGATGCCGTACACGCAGATGCTCGGCGGGCCATCGATGGACGCCGATGACATCGGGATGCTCGCCGTGATCCAGCTCTTCGTGCTGATGCTCCTCGTGCTCGTCTGCGGCAACGTGGCGCTGCTGCTTTTCGCGCGGGCGGCGACGCGCGAGGGCGAGCTCATCGTGCGGAGCGCGCTGGGCGCGAGCCGCCGCCGGATCGTCCTCCAGTTGTTCGCCGAGGCCCTCGTGCTCGGCGGCGTGGCCGCCGCCGTCGGGCTCGCGGCCGCCCACGTGGCGCTGCGCGAGGTGGGACTGCCGTTCCTGGAAGCGACCATGGGGCGGATCCCGTTCTGGATCGATCCGCATCTCTCGCCCGCCACGGTGCTCTACGCCTGTGCGCTCACGCTTCTGGGCGCCGCGATCGCCGGCGGGCTCCCCGGGCTCAAGGTCACGCGTGGCATCGGATCGCGCCTGCGGGCCGGCACGGCCGGCGGCGGCGGTCTGCGGTTCGGCGGCGTGTGGACGGCGGTGATCGTCGCGCAGGTCGCGGTCACGGTCACCTTCCCCGCGGTCGCGCTGCTGGAGGTGCGGGAGCTGCAGCGGATCCGGTCCTACGACGTCGGGTTCGCGGCCGAGGACTACCTGGCGGTGCAGCTCACCCTGGACCGGGCGGACGTGGACGGCGACGCGGCGGCAGCCGCGGCCCACCGCGCGCGCTTCGGGATGTTGGTCGAGACGCTGCGTCAGCGCGTCGCGGCCGAGCCGGGGGTCGTCGGGGTCACCTTCGTGGATCAGTTGCCGCGCACGGACGGGGGCTACCACCTCATCGCCCTGGACGATTCGGTGTCCGTCGCCGCGCCCTCCGGCGCGGCTGGCGCACCGGAGGAGCAGGGGCCGCTGCGCTCCGCGAAGATCGCGTACGTGGATCCGTCATACTTCGACGTGCTCGAGGCGCCGATCCTCGCGGGACGGGGATTCCGGACCGCCGACCTCGCCCCGGAAGCGAGGGTGGCGATCGTGGATCAGGGGTTCGTGGATCAGGTGCTGCTGGGGCGCAACCCGATCGGCCGGCGGGTGCGGATCGCCCAGGCTCCGACGCCGGTCACGGGCCCGGAGGCAGACTCACTTCCCTGGTTCGAGATCGTGGGCGTCGTGAAGGATCTCGGCATGATCGGCGCGGAGGAGAGCAGACGCGGGATCGGGCTGTACCTGCCGGCCGCGCCGGGCAGCGGCTTCCCGCCGCACATGGTGATCCACACGCGGGGCGACCCGATGGCGTTCGTGCCGCGCGTCCGCGCCATCGCCGGCACGGTGGATCCCACGCTGCTGCTCTCGGAGTTCCAGCGCATGGACCAGATCGCGAACGACTATCTGTGGCTCATCGGGATATGGCTGCGCACGACGCTGCTGATGACCGTCGTCGCCGTGTTGCTCTCGCTTGCGGGGATCTATGCGGTGCTGTCGTTCACCGTCGCCCGGCGCACACGCGAGATCGGCGTGCGCGTCGCGCTGGGAGCGGACCGGCGCCGCGTGGTCACCGCGATCTTCCGGCGGCCGCTGACGCAGGTCGGCCTCGGCATCGCGGCGGGTGCCATCCTCATCGCCCTCGGCGCGCTGGGCCTGTCGCACACCTACCAGTTCCAGGACTGGCCGAAGGGACTGTCGGCCGGGCAGATCGCGCTGCTCGTGGCCTACGCGGCGTTCATGCTGGGGGTGTGCCTGCTCGCCTGCGTCGTCCCCACGCAGCGCGCGCTCCGGGTGGAGCCGATCGTGGCGATGCGGGTGGAGTAGACCGATCCGGGGATCGTCCGCCGCGGCCCTCGGCAACCGTCCACTTCCACGACTGGCCGGCGCGAACGGGTTCGCGAAAACGGGGGCGCTTCGCCCGGGCCGGTATCGGCCCGGGCGAGGACTTTCGTATCTGCCGCTGAAGGCTCACCGCCGCGCTCGCGGCGCGGGGAGCGGCGCGGTACACGACGGCTCCGCGGGGAAGCGCTCCCGGCACCAGGCCAGGATCTCGGCGGCGTCCTCGGGACGACCCCTGGCGGCGACCTGCTCGGCGGCGGCGCGCAGCGTCTGCGGCCACAGCGAGTACGCCTCCGGGTGCTCCGCCATCGCCGCGGTCGCGGCGCGGAAGACGGCGCGCGCGGAGTCGATGCCGGCCGCCGCGTGCGCCTGCACCACCAGCGCCGGGATCGAGCGCGGGTAGCGCCAGGTGCCGCCGTTCACCGCCGCGGCGATGCGGCGGAAGGGGAAGTCCTGCTGGTTCGAGTTGGCGAGCTGGACGATGATGGTGCGCGTGGCGGGCTGCACGTAGATCCGCTGCCCCAGCGAGCCGTCGGCGTAGAAGTCGCCCCGCGGCGCCAGCATGGGGTGCCACCAGTACAGCGTGTGCTGCATCCCCCACCACGTCACCACCTCGGGCGATTTGCGCGAGCTGTCGTACGCCACCGACGCGGCCACCCACTCCGCCGGCACCACCTGCCGCCCCTCCCAGCGCCCGCCGTCCAGGTACAGCCTCCCGAACTTGGCGTAGTCGCGGGCCGTGGCGTTCCAGCCGGTGGACGTCTTCTCCTGGCCGCCGCGCCGGTCCAGCAGCCACGATCCGTCGTGCTCGGCGCCGATCGGCTTCCACAGCACCTCTTCCATGTACTCGGCCACCGTCCGCCCGGTGGCGCCCGCCAGCACCAGCCCCAGCACCTCCGCGTCGGTGTCGCGGTACCGCCAGCGCGCCCCGGCGGGCTCGACGCGGTCGACGCCGCGCAGCAGGCCGCGCAGGTCTCGGGTGTAGAAGATCCGCGCCTCGGTCGAGGACGCCTGGCTGAGCGGGCCCCCGCGCGCGTCGGTCCACTCGGTCCCCGAGCTCATCCCCAGCAGCTGGCGGATCGTCACCGAGCCGTAGGCCCGCCCCCGCAGCTCAGTCACGTACGCGCCCACCGAGTCGTCCAGGCCGCGGATCTCGCCGCGCGCGAGCGCGATCCCCACCAGCGCCGAGGTGGCGGACTTGGCCATGGAGAACGAGTTCGAGGCGCGGGCCGAGTCGTACCCGAAGCCGTAGCGCTCGTAGAGGATGGTGTCGTTGCGGATCACCAGGAACGCCAGCGCGCGCATGTCCACCAGGTGCTGGGCCAGCGGCACCAGCCGCCCGGTGCCGGGGTCGCGGACGCTCACCGTGTCGAGGTCGGTGCGCTGGACCTCGGCCTTCGCGAAGCGGAACGGCCGCTCGGAGGCGTGCATCACGCGCGTGGGGAACATCCTCAGGTCGCGCGCGTCCGGCTGACCGTACCAGGCGGTGCGCAGCAGCGTGCATCCGCCAGCCGTGGTGGAGAGCGCGACAGCCGTCGCGAGCAGCGCGGCGCGGCGGATCGGAAGAAGAGGAAGACGGTTCGGCATGGGGTCACCAGGAAGGAATCGGGTTCGCTGGGCTCGGCGGCGCCTCCGGCTCGACTCCGGCGCCGCGCGCAGCACGAAAGCACGCGCCCGTTACCGGCGGGTGCCGCTCGCGTTATCTTCCCGTTCCCGGCAGCCTTTTCGCCCCGCCGCGCATCCAATCCCCGCACGCCCGTCACGCGGCCCCGCATTCCGCGGCTGACCGCACCCGCACGCTCCGCCCTCCCCCGCGACGACGATGCTGCGACTCACCACCCTGGGCACGCTCCGGCTGGAGCGCGACGGCGCGCCCGTCCCGGCGCCGCAGCCGAAGCGCGTCGCCCTGCTGGCGTACCTGGCGCTCGCGCACCCGCGCGGGCCGCACCGGCGCGACTCGCTGCTGGGGATGTTCTGGCCGGAGCTCCCCGAGGAGCGGGCGCGCAACGCGCTGCGGCAGGCGCTGCACCAGCTCCGCGCGGCGTGCGGCGACGGCGTGCTGGCGACGCGGGGGATGCACGAGGTGGGGATCGACCCCGCCCGGGTCCGCTGCGACGTACACGAGCTGGAGGCCGCCGCCGCGCGCGGGGACGCCGCGGCGGTGGCGGCCGCCTACGGGGGCGACCTGCTCCCCGGGCTGTTCGCCGCGGGCGCGGGGGAGTGGGAGGACTGGCTGGCCCGCGAGCGGATGCGGCTGCGCTCGCTGGCGGCGGAGGCGGGGCGCGCCCTCGCCCACGCCGCGCGCGACGCGGGAGACGCGGCCGCCGCGGCGCGGTGGGCGCGGTGGACGTGCGGGCTGGACCCGCTCGACGAGGCCGCCGTGCGCTGGGCGATGGAGCTGCTGGCGGGGTGCGGCCTGCGCGGCGCGGCGCTGGAGCTGTTCGAGCGCCTGGCCGCGCAGATGCGGCGCGAGCTGGGCGTGGAGCCCGGGGAAGAGACCGCCGCAGCGGCCGAGGCCGTCCGCGCGGCCGCTCCCACCGCGCGGCGGGCCCCGGCGCGCCCCGTCGTCCGAGTCGCCACGCCGCCGCCCGCCCTCGCGGGATCGCGGGTCGAGGCTCCACGCGCGAGCATGTGGGCGCTGGGGCGGGCGCGCGTGCGCTGGGCCGCCGCCGGCGTGCTGCTCGCCGGGACAGTGGCCGCGGTGGCAGCCGACGGGCTGGGTGGACCGCGGCCGCGGCGCGAGCGGGTGGCGGTGCTCCCCTTCCGCCCGGCCGGCGCCGCCCCGGCCGACGCCGCCGCCGCGCGCGAGGCGGCGGACCGCGTCCGGGGGGCGCTGGCGGCCGCCGGGCTCGAGGTCGCGTCCGGCGACGGGGGAGACGCGGCCGCGGGGACGGTGGTGAGCGGGGCGCTCTACCGTCGTGGGTCCGCGACCGAGGTGCGGGCGACGGTCTCGGACGCCCTGGCCGGAAGCGAGGTGGCCTCGCTCGGCGCGCTGCTGCCGGCCGGCGACACCGCCGCCCTCGCCGCGCTCTCCGACCGCGTGCTCGCGGTGGTGGCCACGCACGCCGACCCCGTGTTCGGCTGGGTGGGGCCCACCAGCCGGCCCGCGGGCTCGCCGGGGTACCGGCCGTTCGTGGAAGGGCTGCGGGCGCTGCGCGACGAGCGGGGGGACGACGCGGCGGCGCTCTTCCGCACGGCGGCGCAGGCCGACACCGGGTTCGTCCTGGCCGCGCTGATGGCCGCCGGGATCGACGCCGAGCAGGGGCGGCGGGCCGCGGCCGACTCGGCGGTGCGGCGGCTCGCGCCGGGTCGGGCCGCGCTGGCGCCGGCCGACCGGACGATCCTGGAGTGGATCGAGCGCACGCTGGCGGGCGACCGGGCCGGCGCGCTCGCCGCCATGCGGGAGCTCACCACCGCCGCGCCCGGGCTGGAGATGGGGCACTTCCAGGCCGGGCTGGAGGCGGTGCGCTGCAACCGCCCCGCCGAGGCGCTGCGCCACCTGGCCCGGATCGACCCCGAGCGCGGGTTCAGCCGCGGGTGGGCCTCGTACTGGGCCACCCGCGCCGACGCGCTGCACATGCTCGGCCGCCACGCCGACGAGCTGCGGCACCTGCGCCGGGGGCTGGCGCTGCACCCCGAGCTGGTGGTGCTGCGCGACTACGAGCTGCGCGCGCTGGCGGCGCTCGGCCGCACCGGCGAGGTGCTGCGGCGGATCGACGAGTACGCGGCGATCCCCGCCCGCGGCGGCTGGTCGCCGTCGGCGGCGATGCTGCACGCCGCCCGGGAGCTGCGGGCGCACGGGCACGACGCTGCGGCCAGGTCGGCCTTCCGGCGCGGCGTGGCGGCGGCCCGCGCCCGCGCGGCCGCGGCCCCGGCGGACCCCGGCGCGCTGGCTGAGCTCGCCGGGACGCTCTACGCCGCCCGCCTGGACGCCGATGCGGAGCGCGTGCTGGACCGCCTGGCGGCGCTGGAGCCGCGTTGCGCGGGGTGCCTGGGCGCGCGCGGCGTGCTGGCCGCCCGCGCGGGGGATCGTGCGGGCGCGCTGCGCGCCGACGCGGAGCTCGCCCTGCGCCCGCCCAAGCCGGGGGGTCTGCTCTGGCGCGCCCGCATCGCCGCCGCGCTGGACGACCGCCGGGGCGCCGCCGCCCTCGTGCGCGAGGCCGTCGCCCGGGGCTACGCGTACGACGGCCTCACCCACACAGACGCCGAGTTGGGGCCGCTGTTCCCCTGACCGAGGTCTGAAAAGATCTCACGCAGAGACGCAGAGACGCGGAGAACCGAAGTGCAGTTCTCTGTGTCTCTGCGTCTCTGCGTGATTCAAGATCCGTTCGGAACCGAATCCTGCGTTGCCACCGTGTCCACCGCGAAGACGCCGCCGCGCACGGTGCCGCGGACGCGGGCGTGGCGCTGCGGGTTCTGGCCCAGGTCGATGTAGACGGTGAAGCTGTCGGGCGAGGTCCACGCCGCGCCGTTGACGGCGTAGTCGCCCGGCGGGACGGCGATCTCCGGGCCGCTGGCGACGATCCGGCCGCGGGGGAAGAGGCGGACCACCGCGCGGTCCATGGTGCCGCGGCGGCCGACGTAGGCCACGTACCGCCCGTCCGGCGAGAGCTCCGGCTCGGCGGTGGGCCCGGCCAGGTCTCTGGCGATGACGATCTCCGTCACCCGCCGCCTGGACGGGTCGTAGCGGAAGCCGTGGGTGATGCGGGCGCGCGCGGTGTCGAACGCGAACCCCTCCACGCCCGACAGCGGCACCACCACCACGCGCCGGTCGGTGAGGACGCCGGGAATGGTGTCCACCGCCGAGTCGGAGCGCACCTCCACGCGCCAGAGCGTCGCCTGCGCGTCCTCGGTCTTCCAGGTGAAGGAGTCCACCAGCGCGGCCGTGTAGCGCCCCTGGGCCAGGTCGGGCGGGACGACGGTGCACGCGCCCGCCGCCGCCCCGGCCGCGAGCGCGAGGGCCAGGCGCCGGGCGCGCTCACGCATGCGCGGCCGCGGCGGGCTCCCGCTCGGGGAGCGCGGGGGTGTCTGGGTCCGGGGGGAAGCCCTTCGCGGCGGCGCGCAGGAAGGCCTCCACCACGCAGGGGTCGAACTGCGTGCCGGAGCACCGCTTGATCTCCGCCATCGCCTCCTCGGGCGTCCCCGCGCCGCGGTACGGCCGGGCGCTCATGATGGCGTCGTAGGTGTCGACCACCGCCACGATGCGCCCCTGCAGCGAGATCTCCTCGCCCGCGAGCCCCGCCGGGTACCCCGAGCCGTCCCAGCGCTCCTGGTGGTGCAGGACGGCGGGGAGGCCGGGGCGCAGGAACGAGCTGCTCTCCATCACCCGCGCGCCCAGCTCCGGGTGGCGCTTCATCTCGGCGTACTCGTCGCTGGTGAGCGCGGCGGGCTTGTGCAGGATGGCGTCGGAGACCGCGATCTTCCCCACGTCGTGCAGGAGCGCGCCCACCCAGAGCGCGTGCAGCTCCTCGCGCGGGAGCCCCAGCTCGCGCCCGGTGGCGGCCGCGTAGCGGGCCACCCGCTCCACGTGGCCGCCGGTGTAGTCGTCGCGCGTGTCGATGGCCGCGGCCAGCGAGCGCAGCGCGTCCACCACCATGGTCTCGATCTGGCGCGCCTGCTCGGCCACGCGCTCTTCCAGGTGCTGCTGGTAGAAGCGGTTCTCGCGCACCAGCCGCCGGTGCTCCAGCGCGCGCTCGCACGCCAGCAGCACCTCGTCCACGTGGAAGGGCTTGACCAGGTAGTCGTCGGCGTTGAGCCGGAGCGCCTGGACGGCGTTCTCCATCGTCCCCGCGCCGGTCAGCACGATCACGGCGGCCGCGTCGTCGGCCGCCTTCACGCGCTTCAGCAGCTCCAGCCCGCTCACCCCCGGCATCCGCAGGTCCGAGAGCACCAGGTCGGCGCCTTCCGCCTCGAACAGCCGCAGCGCCTCGTTCCCGTCGCCCGCCTCGCCCACGTCGTACGCCTCGCCCAGCATCAGGCGCAGCGCGCGGCGGACGGCGGGGTCGTCGTCGGCGACCAGGACGCGCGGGCGAGACCCCTTCACCGCGGGCCGCCCGGTGCAGCGGGGGCGCCCGGCTCCGCCCGGAAGCCGTCCACCGACAGGGTGATCTCGTGGGCCGCGCGCAGCCCCGCGCGCCCGCGCACCGACAGCTCCGCGGCGGGGACGCGCGCCACCTCGGCGCCGTTGACCAGGAAGACGGCCTCGGCCTCGCCCACGCGCACCTCCAGCTCGTTGGGGCGCCCGCCGCTCTCGCCGTCGCGGCGGATCGCGGGGTGGGCCGTCCAGTCGCGCACCACCGGCGTCTCGGCCCCCTGGCGGCGCTTCACCAGGAAGCTGCCGTCGCCGCGCACCAGGAAGTAGCTGTACACCTGCCCGGCTTCCGGCCCCTCCAGCCCGCTCCCGCCGAAGAGGAGCCCGTACCCCTCGTGCAGCCGCCCCGCGTGCTTCTGCATCCGCGCGCGCAGGGTGTACGGCGGCGCGAGCTCCGGCGCGGCGGCGTCCCAGAGGATGGCGTGCGGCCCCGTCTCCACCCGCAGCGAGTCGCCCGCGGCGGACACGGTCACGCCGCCGCCGGGGGTGCTGCGCCAGGAGTGGACGGCCGCCGGCGCCGGCGCGGCGGGTGCACCGTCCGTGGGGGCGGGCCGGGCGCTGGCCTCGCCGTCGCCGCGGTCGCACGCGGCGAGCGCCAGCAGGGCCAGGGGGAGGGTGATTCGCGCGGTGCGGGTCATGGGTCGAGCGACTTGCGGATCTCGGCGAGGGGGAGGTCGCGGACGCGGATCTCCATCGGCACCACGTACTCGGCCTGCGTCCGCGTGCGCAACCGGAAGGTGTCGACCACGCGCACGGGGATGTCCTGCCGGAGCGGGATGGTGGTGCGGATCGGCACCGTGATCGTGCGCCGGCCCACGGGCGTATTGAGCGGCACCCGCACGTCGGTGTTGATCGGCAGCGTGGTGCGCAGCTTGACCGTGTAGACCTCGTCCACCGGCACGTCGAAGTGCAGCGGCGTCCCCGCGGGGATCTTCACCTGGTAGGGGATGCGCGCGTCGGAGCGCTCCAGGCTGGTCAGCAGCCGGTCGACCGCGGGCGCCGCCAGCCGCTCCGGAGAGCGCAGCCGCCACAGCAGCGCGCCGTTCATGGCCAGCGACGCGAGCGCCAGCACCAGCGCGGCGGGCGCGATCCACGGTGCGCGGAGGACGGAGGGCGTCGGCAAGACTGCGATTCGACTGCGAGACGTGCGGATGGCGGCCGGGTCGCGCGGAAGATAAGCATCGGCCGGCGGATGCGCGAGACGAATCGTCGATCGGGTACCGGCGTCAACTGCCAGGCCTCACGCAGAGGAAGCAGAGGCAGCAGAGGGAACCACGGCACGCTTTGAGTTCTCCGCTTCCTCTGCTTCAATGGCAGCGCATGTCGAGGCCCGCTCCGTAGGGGGCGTCGATGGCGTCGACGGAGTACGTCCCGCGTGGAGTCCTGGCGACCTCGATGAAGGGAAGGCCGCCGTCCACCCCGCCCGGGATCGCGGGGCTGAGGTGGAGCCGCTCGTAGTGCGCCCGCACCTGGTCGATGGCGAGGTCCGAGGCGAGCTCCAGCCGCGCCACGAAGTCGCAGTGGTTGCCGTTCCCCGTGAGGATGCCGACCTCGGAGGAGGAGGCCACGGCGCGCGAGCGTGGGGGAAGCGGGTGGTCGAAGAGCTGGCCCGAGAACTTCGAGAGTCGCAGGTCGTTCACGAAGGCGACGGAGAGCGCCCCGGCCGTCACCGTCAGCGGAAGGGCGAGCACGGCCAGAACGATGGAAGCCGCGATCCGCGCGCCTCGCCCGGGAACGCTCCGGCAGATCCGGACGAGCAATCCGAAGGCGGCGGAGAAAGACGCGGCGAAGAGCACGAGCGCCGCCGGGAGCGGAACCGCCGCTTCCACCAGGAGCCACACCGCGCCGAGCGCCGCGAGCAGGAGGAGAAGGGAGCGGATCGCGGCTCCCCGCGCGGCGGGCCGCCGCCTCTCGGCGGCCGGCGTGAGGTCGATCGCCGCCATCAGGTTTCGCGCGGCGGTTCCAGGCCCCTGCCGATCAGGCGCCCCAGCGGACGGCTGAAGGCGTAGAGCACGACGGCCGCGACCAGGTACACCGGGGCGGCCGACGCCCGCTCCCTCTGCTCAGGGGGGAGAGTGCCGGCGGCGGCCAGGAGGGCCGTGTAGAGCAGTCCCATCGCGCCGATCAACACGAGCACGAAGGCGAACAGGCGGACCGCGACGACGCCGAGCCTGGCGTAATGGTTCATCGCTGCACCCGGGATCAGTGGTCGTGGGCGGCCGTTCCCGCCGCCACCAGTTCGACGCCGTGCCAGGGGCAGTACCGCCAGGAGCCGTTCAGCAGCTCGCCGTCCACGGGGCAGCGCTTCTTCGGCACCAGCGAGCCCAGGGGAAGCCGCCAGCGGAACTCCTCGTCGGCGACCACCACGCTGAAGGCGCCGCTCCCGGTCGCCGGCGCGATCGGGTGCCCGTGCGCATCCATCGCCGGGAACAGGAAGAAGTCCATGTTCTCGCCCATCTGCCCCAGGAGGTTGGCGAACAGGGGCTTGAGGACGTCGATGACGATCCGGGTCCGCTCCGGGATGGCGTCGGGCGCCATCGGGGTGTAGCGCGTGCCGTGGCTGTCCACCAGGCGGATGCTGGCGCGCAGCTTCTGCGCGGGCAGGAACGAGAACTCCCCCGCGGAGCCGACGGTCCCGTCGACGGCGGCGATGACCGTGAACGGGCGCAGGAGCGCCGCCACGCTGTCCATCTGCGCCTCGGTCACCTTCGGGTCCGCCTGGGCGCTCATCCTCCAGTACTCGATCGGGATCCACCAGACCAGCCGCATGCTCTGCGGCCGGCTGGAGAGCTGCTGCGTCTCGTTGATCAACTCGTTGATGGTCTGCGCGCGGACTTCCCGTGGCCGGACCCAGCCGGGCGCCGACACCCCGAGCGCCATCAGGACCGCCAGCCTGCGGATCGATGGATTCATTGGATTTCCGTGGAATGCGTGGGTGGGAAATGGGAAGTGGCACAGCGTGCCGGTGCCTGGGCTCATCGCCCGTCGTGGCGGCAGATCGAAGAGTCGAGCGGAAACAAATGGTACGTCGAATCCGGGCCCCCGCGCAAGGCGAGCCGTCACCCGCGTCTTTCGTCGTCCTCCTCCGCGAGGAAGAACGCGCGGTGCCGCACCGCCGGCCGCACCGGGCCCAGGCCCGCGAGGTCGTCGTCCGCTTCGACCTCGCGCCAGAACGCCTCCTCGCTCTCCGCCGTCCCCATCACCACCCAGGGGTGGCCGTACCGCGTCTCGGCCACCCACACGTCCACGTCGCAGCCTCCGCGCCCGTCGATCAGCTCGTCGCCGGCCGGCCACGACTGCAGCTCCCCGACGAGACTCACCTCGTGGGGCGCGGCGCATGCGCCGGCCAGCCTCTCCTCATAGGCCCGGATCAGCGCCCTCCGCTTCCCCTCCGCGACTTCGACGGCGTGGTCGTACTCGCCCGCGTCGGCGTTGCTGAACGCGGGCTGCTCCACCCTCAGCAGCAGGTGGTGGAGGCAGCCCGCGCGTTCGCTGCGCAGCCGGTGGAGACTGAAGATCGCGAGGGGAATTCCCATCGGCCGCTCGTCACGCCGCGGGCGGCGCCCCTCCCCAGGGCTCGTCGGCGGTGGGGCCGTAGATCGACGGCACCGGCACATCCAGCAGGCGCAGGTACACGGAGAGCTGGCCGCGGTGGTGGACCAGGTGGTTGATGGTCTGCCACACCTGCTCGCGGCGGGTCGACGTGAAGAGGACCTGCGGGCCGGCCACCAGGGACCACGGCACCGAGAAGTCCTCGTCCCGGGCGGACGCGAGCGCCTCGCGCGCCGCGCCGGCGAGCTGGTCGAACTTCCCGAGCAGGGTCTCGGTGGTCTCGTAGCTGTAGCCGGGATACGCGGCCAGGTCGATCTTCGTGTCCTTCAGGATCCCGACGAGCCAGCCGGGCATGGTCGCCACGAGCTGCGCCAGGTGCCCGAGCGGGAACGACTTGGGGTGCGGCTTCCACTGCCCCTGGTCGCCCGGCACGCGCTCCAGCATCCTGCGCGTGGTCGCCATCTCGTAGTCGAACTCGGGGAGCAGGTCTTCGGCGATGCTCATGGGCTGTCTCCTCACTCGAGGGTGGATGGGTCAGTTCGCGCTCCGCTGTCGTACGTAGCGATACCGGAAGACGGGGACGCCCACCTCTCTCCCGATCGCCTCCAGGCGCAGCTCGTCGCCCCGGAACACGCCCTGCTGCGGCTCGTTGACCGGGTGCAGCGTGTCCGCCAGGACGAGGGTGTCGCCCCGGGAGCCGCGCAGGTCGTACCGCCCGGCGGTGCGGAAGATTTCGGACGCTCCGGGCTTCTCCCCCTCGCACGAGAGCCGCCCCTCGCTTTCCTCCCGCCACTCTCCGCCCGCATCCAGCGTGAGCACGCTCCGGACGAGGGTGAGCTCGCAGGCGCGTCCCGCCCGGGAGAACCGCACGGTGTGAGGGAGCGGCCTACCCTGGCGCTCGAGCATCACGTACTCGCCGGCCACGCTCTCGGCGGTGAGCACGCGCGGGGGCGATTCCCTCCCGCAGCCCGCGCACGCGCACAGCACGCCGGCGACGGAGAGCACGCGGACGGAGCGGGGCATTGCGGCCGATGCGAACAATGGAGCGCGCCCGCCGACCGTCACCGCGCCGCTCCGCCGACGGTCGATACGGCCGCGGAAGCGCGGAGCGCCTGCCGCAGCTCCTCGGTCAGCTTCTCGCTCGCCTCCGGCCGGCCGTGGAAGGCGGCGGGCGTGTTGTGGAAGAGGGCGATGCGCCAGCGGCCGTCGCGCCTGGCGGCGACGAGCGTCTGCACCGCGTTGGCCGCGGGGTTGAGGTCCGAGCCCCCGGGCGGCACCATCCCCACGACCGCGCGCAGCACGGCCACCCCGGGCGCGAGGCGGCGCACCTCCCGGACGATCGCGACGTACGACGCCGTCGGGTGGTCGCCGAAGATCCCGCACAGGTGCGACTCGATCTCCGCCCGCCCGTCGACCTGGCTCCCATCGAACCCGACGAGATTGCCGTCGTCCGCGAACAGGGCTGCGAACCCGGCGGCGTCGCGCTGGTTCCAGCGCTCCAACAGCTCCTCGTACAGCGCTTCGACCGCGCTCTCGCCCTCGGTTTGGATTTCGGATGCGTCAGGACTCACTGTTCACTTCCTTCACTTTTCTTGGAATCTACCACGTAGATCCGCGAACCGCTTCCCCGCCCCGCCACTCGGTCCGGCCAGCCAAGCGCAGTAACAGTAGCGAGTCGCCGACGATGCGAAAGCCCCTCCCCAGGTGCGCCAGGTGAGGGGCTTTCGATCCGCGGACGGACGGCGCCGGAGCGCCGTCACCCCATCATCTTGCGCACCTCTTCGGTGAGGCGCGGGACGATCTGGAAGAGGTCGCCCACGATGCCGTAGTCGGCGATCTTGAAGATGGGGGCCTCGGGGTCCTTGTTGATGGCCACGATGTAGCGCGAGGTGCGCATCCCGGCCAGGTGCTGGATGGCGCCCGAGATGCCGACGGCGATGTAGAGCATCGGCGCCACCGTCTTCCCGGTCTGCCCCACCTGGTCGGCGTGCGGGCGCCACCCGGCGTCCACCACCGCGCGGCTGGCGCCCACCGCCGCCTTCCCGCCGAACGCCGCCGCCAGCTCCTCCAGCAGCTTGAAGTTGTCGGGGCTCTGCATCCCGCGCCCGCCGGAGACGATGATCGGCGCCTCGGCCACGTCGAGCTTCTCGCCCGCCGCCGCCTTGATCTCGCGCACCACCGCGCCGAAGTCCGCCGAGCCGAGGTCTACGCTCAGCGGCTGCGCCTCGCCCGCCTTCGGGTTCTCCACCGGCGTGAAGGCGTTGGGCCCCAGCGACATCACCGCGGGCTTCTGCGAGAGCGTCACCTTCGAGAACACCTTCCCCGAGTAGCGCGGCCGCGTGACCACGACGCTGCCGCCCTCCACCTCGATCCCGGTGACGATGCTCACCGAGTCGACGCCCAGCCGCGCGGCCACCCGCGGCGCCAGGTCGCGCCCCATGGCCGAGGGCGGGAAGAGCGCCGCGTCGCAGCCCTGCTCCTTGATGAAGCCGGCGATCACGGTGGTGAAGCCCTCGGGCGAGTACCGGTCGAAGGCCCCGCTCTCGCCCACGAACACCCTGTCGGCGCCGTACCTGGCCAGCTCGCCCGCGGCGCTCCCGGCGCCGGGAGCGCCCAGCAGCACCGCGTGCACCTCGGTGCCCAGCGCGTCGGCCAATTTGCGCGCGCCGGTCACCACCTCGTAGCTCACCTTGCGCAGCTCGCCGTCGCGCGTCTCCGCGAACGCGAAAATGCCTGGCATATGTTCGAGTCCTCGCGTGGGATTCGGATTGAACCAAGTCCTGAGTGCTAAGTCCTAAGTGCTTTAGTCCTTAGTGCTTAGTCCTTAGTGTCTTAGTGGGCGTCCGCTGTACCGCGCTCAGCACTTGGCACTTAGCACTCAGCACTTAGGACTAAGCACTAAAACACTAAGCACTAAGGACTAAATCACCTTCGCCTCTTCCCTCAGCAACCGCAGCAGCTCCGGCACCGCGTCCGGGCCCTGGCCCACGATGCGGCCGGCCTGGCGCTCGGGCGGGTACGAGAGCGTGAAGGAGGGCGGCGCCGCGTCGGCCGCTGCGGGCTTCTCCTCCAGCGGCTTCTTCTTGGCCGCCATGATCCCCTTCAGCGACGCGTAGCGCGGCTCGTAGGCGCCCTTGGTGAGCGTGAGCGCGCAGGGGAGCCTGAGCTCCACCACCTCGGCGCCGCCCTCGATCTCGCGGTGCGCCGTGGCCCTGCCGTTCTCGACCGAGAACTCGGTGACGTTCGACGCCGCTGGGATCCCCAGCAGCTCGGCCACCATCAGCCCCACCGCCTGCAGGTCGTCGTCCACCGCCTTCATCCCGAAGAGCACCAGGTCGTACTCGCGCCCCCGGATCTCCTCGGCCAGCGCCTTCGCGACCGCCAGCCCCTCCAGCGGCTTCTCCGTCTTCACCAGTACCGCCGCGTCGGCGCCCATGGCCAGCGCGGTGCGCAGCGTCTCGGCGCTCGCGGCGTCGCCCGCGCTGATCACCGTCACCTCGCCCGCGCCCGCGGCCTCCTTGTGCTTCAGCGCCGCCTCCACGGCGAACTCGTCGTACGGGTTCAGCACGAACTTCACCCCCGACGGGTCGATCGAGGCGCCGTCCCCCGCAATGCGAATGCGCGTCTCGGTGTCCGGGACGCGCTTTACGCACACGATGCTCTTCACGCGCATCTCCCTGGTTCGGTGTTCCCGGAGCCAACTCCGGCGGCCCCGAAAGCCGGGCAACTTATCGCGCGTGCGGCAGCCACGGCAAGGAGAGAAGGCACGGAATTTCTCACGCGGAGTCAGCGGAGTCAGCAGAGAACCACCCCGCTTCGACCGGCATCGGCGCGGCGGCGGGGAGCCCCGCCCTGGCGCCTGGCGCGCCTGTCCCTCCCCCGAACTTCAGGGGAGGGACTTCGCGCTGCGCGCAACGGGCGCCACGAGAGCCCGCGCGCAAAAGGAAAGATCGCGCTCGCCGCAGCGGATCGGTCGACTTTTGATCCATGATACCATTTCGCAGGGAATCGTTCGGGTATCAGCCCTGAAAAGGTCTCACACAGAGGGCACAGAGAACACAGAGGAACAGCGGAGAGATTGAAGTTCTCTCCGTGTCCTCCGTGTCCTCTGTGTGATGCCAATCTGTTT
>DASVWD010000075.1 GCA_036389795.1 Longimicrobium sp. | reverse complement strand
CGGCACCTGCGCGGGCGAGACCTGCGAGGGCGCCACCTGCTTCACCTCGTGCGGCAGCGGCGCCCCGCCCCACTGCACCTGCCCCGTCTACTGGACGAACGACGAGGGGTGCGCGGTGTGAGGCCGGCGCGGCGGCGCGCGGCGTGAACGCACCGCGGCCCCGCGTCCATGTCCGACCAGAGGAGGCACCGATGACCAAGCTCAGGCTGAGGCTCGACGAGCTGTCGGTGGAGTCGTTCCCCACCACGGCGGACGCGGGGCCGCCGCGGGGGACGGTGCGGGGCGCCGAGGACGACGCCTCGCTGGTGCGCACGGCCTGCGGCACCTGCGCGGGCGAGACCTGCGAGGGCGCCACCTGCTTCACCTCGTGCGGCGGCGCGGCCCCGCCCGAGTGCACCTGCCCCGCCCCGGGGACGAACGACGACCGGTGCGTGTGAGGCGCCGCACGGGGGCTGATGCACGAGGGTCAACACTCAGCCAGGGGAGGTCCGCATGGTGAAGCTGAGACTGAAGCTGGACGAGCTGTCGGTGGAGTCGTTCCCGACCGATCCGGACGGAGAGGCGGAGAAGGGGACGGTGCTCGCCCAGGAGCTCCCGCCCTCGTACCCGCGCACGGCGTGCGGGAAAACGTGCATCGAGACCTGCCTGACGGTCTGTACCTGCCCGGGGGTCCGGGAGGAGTAGCGCGTCACCATTCTCAACCAGGGAGGAAGACATGAAGAAGCTGAACCTGAAGCTCGACGAGCTGGCGGTGGAGTCGTTCCCCACCACCATCGAGCCGGTGGTCGAGAGAGGGACCGTGCACGGGGCCATGGCCACCAGGACGGGCAACTGCGCCACCTGCAACGGCCCCAGCTGCTACACCTCGTGCCGCGCCGAGGACGGCCTGATCTACGACCAGCAGTGCACCTGCCCCGTCGGCACCGTCTGAGCCGGACACGGGCGGCGCGGCGGCCCGTCCGCCGCGCCGCCGCGCCTCTCGCCAGGGGAGGAGCGCGATGAAGAAGCTGAGCCTGAAGCTGGACGAGCTGGCGGTGGAGTCGTTCCCCACCAGCCCGGACCCGGACGGCGAGGCGGGAACGGTGCTCGCGGCCATGGCGGCGACGCTGCGCACGGCCCAGTGCGGCAGCTGCCAGGGCGCCAGCTGCTTCACCTCGTGCCGTGCCGAGGACGTCCTGGTCTGGGACCAGCAGTGCACCTGCCCGCCGCCGGCCTGAGCGCGGGCGGGCACCGCAGGCCGGGCGCTCCGGCCCGCGGCGCGAGCGGCACCGGAAGGAGGACTCGATGGAGAAGAAGCTGAGGCTCGATCTGGAGAAGCTGGCCGTGGAGTCGCACGACACCTCACCGGCCGCGACCGCGCCCGCCGACCCGGGCGTGGCGCCGGACGCCGCCACGCGCATCACCTCGTGCACCCCACCGCCGTACTGCACCTGCTGAAGAACGGAGACGAGCCGAGACCATGAAGAAGCTGACGCTGGACATCGAGCGGCTGCGCGTGGAGTCGTTCGCCACCGAGCCCGCCGTGGAGGCGCGCGGGACCGTGCACGGCCACGCGCCCACGCAGGCGACGCGCCCCACCTGCGGCACCGTCTGCACCGGCACGCAGCCGGTGGTCTCCTGCTACGACCCGTGCGGCTGAGCGCACGGACGGCCCGGCCCCGCGCACCCGCCCGGCGCGCGGGGCCGGGGCCCTTCCACCGCGGCGAGCGCGCCGCCGCACCCACCCGGGAGACGCCCCATGAAGAAGCTGAGGCTGGACGTCGATGCGCTGCGGGTCGAGTCGTTCGCCACCGCGCGAGGCGGCGAGCCCGCCGGCACGGTCCACGGGTTCAACCACACCCGGAACAACCACGAGACCTGCGGCTTCCAGAACACGTGCGTGGCCGAGCTGACGTGCTACCAGACCTGCGGCGACACCTGCAAGTGCGCCGTCACGCAGCCCGAGGTCTCCTGCCTGTACGAGTGCACCGACCCCACGACGACCGTCTAGCGGCGCAGGGGGACGATGGAGACGGCGAAACGTCCCGCGCGCACCGGATCCTGCAACTTTCCGCGCGGGCGGAGCGTCAGAACCTCCGCGCTCGCGCGTTGTCTCGATGCGCCCTCGGTCTCGACGCGCCATCCGGAAAGCAGGCCCCGCTCTCTCCACCGCCGCTCCCGCAGCCTGGCGCACCGTCCCGGCAGATCCGCCGGCGGACATCCCGTCCTTTCAGTGGAGATCGTTCCATGAAGAAGCTCACGCTCGACGTCGACGCCCTGCAGGTGGAGTCCTTCACGACCGAGACCGCGGCCCGCGGGCGCGGGGGCACCGTCCACGCGCACAACCACACCCGCGGCGGCCACCTCACCTGCGGCGGCACCTGTGGCGGCGGCAACACCTGCGACTGTCCGATCACCGCCGAAGTGACCTGCCTGGAGCCCTGCGGCACCACGCTGTGCGGCGACACCTCGACGTGCGGAGGCGAGGAGAGCGTCTGCATCTGCTCCGCCTGACCCGTCTCCCGCGGCCCGGGGGACCCCCCCGGGCCGCATCTCTTCCCGTTCCACGATGGAGAAGGCCATGAAGAAGCTCACGCTGAACCTCGAGGCGCTCGCGGTGGAGTCGTTCGCCACGGACGACGCGGAGCGCGGCGCGAAGGGCACCGTCCACGCGCACAACCACACCCGCGGCGGCCACGTCACCTGCGGCGGCACCTGCGACGCCGCCAACACCTGCGACTGCCAGATCACCTCCCCCGTGAGCTGCCTGGAGACGCAGTGCAACGACACCTTCTGCGGCCCGGTGCTCACCGACGACACCTGCTGAGCGGGTCCCGGCGGACGGTCCCGCGGCCCGGGGGAGCACCTTCCCCCGGGCCGCGGCTTCGTTTCCCGGGCCGGTTTCCCTTCCCCGCGCCCGCGTGTTAGCTTCGAGGCCGCACCGGCAGTCTCGTCAGGCACACGGCGGAGCGGCCCGGGGGACGGCTATGGACCTGGGGATCAGGGATCGCGTGGCGATCGTGACCGGCGCCAGCATGGGGCTGGGCAGGGCGGTCGCGCGGGAGCTGGCGCGCGAGCGGGCGCGGGTGGTGATCGCCGCGCGCAACGAGGCGCGGCTGCGCGCCGCGGCCGAGGAGCTCCGCCGGGAGACGGGCGGGCAGGTGATCCCGGTGCGCGCGGACGTGACCGACCCCGACGACGTGGAGGCGCTCGTCGAGGAGACGGTGGACCGCTGGGGGACGGTGGAGATCGCCGTCGCCAACGCGGGCGGGCCGCCGGGGACGCGCTTCGAGACCACCGGCGCCGAGGAGTACGAGAAGGCGCTCCGGCTGAACCTGATGAGCACCGTGCGGCTGGCGCAGGAGGTGATGCCGCACATGAAGGCGCGTCGCTGGGGGCGCTTCGTCGCGCTCACCTCGGTCTCGGTCAAGCAGCCGCTCCCGGGGCTCATCCTCTCCAACACGGCCCGGACCGGCGTGGTGGGCTTCGTGAAGACGCTGGCCACGGAGATGGCGCCCTTCGGCGTGCTCTGCAACGTGGTGGCGCCCGGCTACATGCGCACCGGGCGCGTGGAGGACCTGGCCCGCGAGCGCGCGGCGCACGAAGACCGCGAAGCGGACGAGATCCTGGAGGAGATGGCCGCGCGCATCCCCCTGCAGCGCATGGGCGAGCCCGAGGAGCTGGCCGCGATGGTCGCCTTCCTGGCCTCCGAGCGCGCCAGCTACGTCACCGGGACGACGATCCAGGTGGACGGCGGGTTCGTGCAGGGACTGCTATAGAAGAAGTGCGTGAGTGCGTGAGTGCGCACGATCCGCGTGGGGGCGAGGCCTGCCTCGTCCGGCGGAACTTGTGGTGTGCCAAGGAGGTACGGGTCGCGCGAATCGCGATCCCGGGAGTCCGCGAAGGCGGACTTCGTGCTGTCGTAGCCCCGGGTTTCAACCCGGGGGACGGGGGCGACGCCCGACCGCGACCGTCCGCATCCCGGATATGTTTCTGCCCCGGTTGTCCGAGTGAAGTTCCCGTTCCGCACCATCCCCGCCGCCATGCCGCTCCTCTGCGCGACCGCCCTGGCCGCGCAGACCGAGAAGCCCGCGCAGCCGCCGGCGCCCGCACCCGCGCCGGCACCCGTCCAGCCCGCGCCGAACCCGGCTCCCGATTCGTCCCGGCCGGCGCCGCAGACCTCGCCCGCACCGCCGACCACGACACCGCCCGTCGCGACGCAGCCCGCGCAGCCGCCCGCGCCCGCGGCGACGCAGTCCCCGCAGACGCCGCCTCCGGCCGCGCCCGCGCAGGCCGCGGCCCAGGCGCAGGCGGCGCGGCACACGGCGCCGGGGCGGGCGGGGCTGCCGAGCGTGGCTCCGGTGACCCGGCTGGACGGGTGCACCATCCGCGACATCACGAAGCTGGGGCGCAACCCCACGCCGGCGGAGCTGCGCTGCCGCTACGGGGCAAAGGGGCCGGGGCGCTTCGGGCTGCTGTCGTACCTGGACGTGCCCGTCTACCAGCCCAGGACGCCGCAGCCGGGCACCCACGTGGTGGGCGTGCCGGGGATGCCGCGCCCTCGGCCGCGCGAGACGTACGAGGAATGGGAGTGGCGCGTCCTGCGCACCAACTACGGCCCCGGGGTGCGCAGCGTCCACCGCGGATTGGAGATGGCGGACCCGGTGTTCGCCTCGAAGCTGCTGCGCCTGGAGCGGCTGCTGCGCGAGCGCGGCGTGCGCGCCTCGCGCCGCGAGACCTTCCGCACGGCCGAGCGGCAGGCGTTCATCTTCCAGCAGGGCCGCTCGCGCCCGGGGCCGATCGCCACCACCACGCTCACCTCGTGGCACAACCGCGTGGACCGGCTGGGCCGCGCCGCCGCCCGCGCCGCCGACTACGACGTCTCGCCCGGCCAGCTCCCGCGCTTCCACGCCCTGGCCGACTCGGTGGGGCTGCTGACGTACGGCGCCGACTCCAACGACCCCGGCCACGTCTACCTCCCCGACACCGACGCGGCCACGGGGATGGAGCTGGCCGTGCTGCGCCTGGTCCCCCAGGTCCCCTACGTCACCCTGGAGACGGGCCGCCCGGTCGACGACGCGCCGATCCCCGGGATGCCGAACCACTGGCGCGAGCTCACCGCCGAGTTCATCGCCCGCCCGCGCCCCTTCCCCGGGCTGGACCCCGTGGTCCCGCCGCTCCCGGCGCTCCGCGAGCCGCCTCCCCCGCCGCCACCGCCTCCTCCCCCACCACCCGCCCCGGAGCCGCGCCGGCGCCGGCGGGGATGACGGCGGTAGGCGGCCGGCACGAAAGGGATCGCCCGCGCTCCGGTGCAGCGCGGGCGATCTTCGTTTGCGCCACGCACCGCCTCGTTCAGCCGGCGGTGGTGCGCGCTTCCTCGGCCCCGGCGCCGGCCAGCAGCACGGGGAGGGAAATCAGGATCGGCGGATCGATCGGGCGCGGGGGGCGGAGCGCCAGGCGCACCGGGCCGGACGCGCGTCCGTCGCGCACCAGCACGGGGCCGGCGGCGGCGCGCAGTGCGTCGTCGTGCAGGAGCGCGTCGGCGGACGGGACCCCGTCGAGGCCGGCCGCCAGCACGTGCCAGCGCCCGTCGGGGAGGCCTCCCATGCGGAACTCGCCGGGGCCGGCCAGGACGGCGCAGGCCGCGGGGCGCCCGCGCGGGATCGCCTCGGGGAAGGCGCCGACGAACACCATCCCGCCGAACCCCCCCGGCGCGTCGACCCTGCCGCCGACCGTGGCGCCGGAGGCTGGCCGCGATTCCACTCCCTCGCCGTCCAGCACGGGACGCGGGACGCCGCCGCTCGCGAAGCGCCGCAGGCGGTACGGCGGGAGCCCCACGTCGCTGGCGAAGTGGCGGGTGAACGAGCCGATGCTGGTGTAGCCCACCTCGTAGCACACGCGGGTGACGCTGAAGCGCGTGGTGAGCAGCAGCCGCTTGGCCGTCTCCAGCCGTAGCGCCGCCAGGAAGCGGCACGGCGGCAGCCCCGTGACCTCGCGGAAGAAGCGGTTGAAGTGGTACGGGCTGGAGAGCGCCGCCCGCGCGATCGTCTCCAGCGGGAGCGGCTCGCCCAGGCGCTCGCGCATCGCCTGGACGGCGCGCTCCACGGCGCGGACGCGCGCGGCGGCGGTGCGCTCGCGGCAGCGTGGCTCGGGGGCGACGGCGAGGGGTGGAGTCATGGCTCCTCTGGTCCTGAGTGCGAAGTGCTAAGTCCTGAGTGCCGAGTGCCAAGTCCTGAGTGCTTTAGTGTCTTAGTCCTTAGTGGTTCAGCGGGCGCCGTAGCCCGAGGCGGCCAGGTGCGCGCCGATGCCGTCCAGTTCCTCCTCGCCGGGGACGAGCGTCGCCAGGCCGTCCACGTAGCGGTTGTACATGCAGAAGGCGGCGGCGATCAGCACCGTGTCGTGGATCTCCTGGTCGGTGGCGCCCTCGGCGCGCGCGGCGGCTACCTCCTCCTCGCTCACGCTGCGCCCGCCGCGCTGCACCCGCGCGGCGATGGCCAGCAGGGCGCGCATCTTCTCCGACACCGGCGCGGTGGAGGGGTCGGCGCGCACGGCTTCCACCACCGGCGCGTCGTCGCCCAGCAGGTGGCGCGCGGCCGCGGCGTGCGACCCCGCGCAGAACCGGCAGCCGTTCAGCGTGGAGACGTAGGTGGCGATCAGTTCGCGCTCGGCGGGCGTGAGCGTGGACGGGCGCCGCAGCACCACCTGCGCGAGCGCGTTCAGCGGCCGCGACGCCTCGGGGTCGAACTCGAACAGGCTGATGATGCCGGGAACGCCGTCCCGCACGGGAATGTGGGCCATGGTTTTCTCCTCTCGAACTGCTAGGGAACAGGGTACAGGGGACAGGGAACAGCCAGCACGTTATCACTCACGTCCCTCCAAACGGCCGTAGCGCCTCGCGCAGGGCGGCAGGGACGGGCGCGGGGACGTGGGCGGCGCCCTCGCGGCGCATGCACGCCACCCGCTGCTCGCCCCGCGCGACGGGCTCCTCGCCGTTCGCGGTGGCGCGGAAGTAGTCGAACGAGAGCAGGAGCCAGCTCTGCCCCTGCCCGGCGAGCCGCATCCGCACGATCACCTCGTCGAAGGGCGCTAGCTCGGCCAGGTAGCGGCAGCTCACCTCCGTCGTGACCAGCGCCAGCCCGCTCGCCAGGTCGTCCAGCACCGACGGCGCGTGGTCGCGCAGGAACAGCTCGCGGCAGCGCCCCTGCCAGCGCACGTGGTTGGCGTAGTAGACGTTGCCCACCAGGTTTGTCTCCTCGAACCCCACCACGTGGCGGTACTCATAGGCGTGCTCGTTCATCGTGCCGTAACGCGGCATGTGAGTTGAGCCTCGCGCTCACATTCCACTATCCACCATCAGACTGGCGTCGTACACCTCCCACGCGCGGATCTCGGTACGGCCGAGAGGAGACAGCGGGTTTGCAGCATTGATCTGCTCCGCCTCCTCTAAGGTCTCCGCCTCAACAAGTGTCAGTCCTCCGTCACCCGATGACCATGCGCCGCAGCCGAGCAACCGTCCTTCGCGCTTCAGTGCCCGCAGCCATTCGAGTAAGGCGGGAACTCGTGCGTCGAACTCCTCTGGAGTTGAAGTAAGCGTCCAGATTAGCGCATATACGGTTTTCATCCCGCATTCCCTCAACCAGTTGTTATCTGCGTTCCACCGGATGTCAGTAGCTCATCAAACCCGGAAGACCGACTCCTTCGGCTCTACCCGGAGCACCTGCCCAGGAAAGCCCTCGTAGTCGTCTCCAAAAATGGTGGTGAGCGTAGGTACCACCTTGTAATAGAGCGGCCCCCGCGGTGGGTTGGGATCCACCCATGCGTTCGCCGTGACACAACCGCTGACGTTCACCCAACTCCCAACGCCAAGGTCGGGGTCAGGGCTCCGGTACACGTGATAGTGGACAGAGGATTCGCTTGCAGAGGGATCGGCCGGCACCGGACGCCAGGTGAGCGAAACCGCCGGGAGATCACGCTCACCGGTAGCGGCGATGTACTCGTACTCGGTTGTATCAGCCCTGTGGGAGAGGAGGGCGCATTCTCCCAGCAGGTACGTGGTACCGTCAGTAATCCGAAGTACCGGGTCTCCCAGCGGGTCATCGGCATTGTAGTAGAGGATTTGATCCTGTGTATGGAGCCGCATCCCGTATGGTGGCCAATTGGTTACCCGGCCCACCTGGCAGGGGACGTCGCGAGAAACCAGCGAAAGAACCTCGTCCGTCGCCTTTATCCGTGTCTTCAAGATCATGCTGTTGTTGAGCTGCATTTTTGCTGGGAACTGAAAGCGACCGGCGCTCGCATCCAACGGGTGCATCCAGTCGTAGGGCAGCATCCGTTGATCCATGGTGATCGAAACCGCAATGTCGTCGTTCTCCCCATCCAAGATCAGTGCGGTGATCTTAACCTGCGACTCCCACACGCCGAGTTCCTTGTTGAAACTGGGAGCAAAGGACGAGCATGCGCTGCACTTCCGCGCTAAGATGTTCCCGGTCTTTCCCTCCAGCGGTCCCTTCGCGACCACCTCATAGCTGAACTCCAACTCGGTAACGCTGGCTGAGAAAACGGGACCTGCCGGTTGCGTATCGCTCTGCGACAGGTTGGGAATTGTGACTTCGGGCTCTGTTCCCAAGGCGACCACCAGTTCCGTGAACCGCGCAGGACCGAGCCCTTCCACTGTCTCCACCTGTGATAGACTTGAGAAACCACCAACACGCTCGCGCTCGGCTAAAATGTTACTCGCGAGCGCGAGTCCTCTTTCGCCCTCCCCCAACAGTTCGACAGCCCGGAAAAGTTCCTCCGCTGAGGGGATGGTGTTCAAATAATTGATCACGTTCTTGCTCACATCGTCGGGCACCGCGTCCGCCGCCAGCGTGCGAACAGTGGTCCAGTCGAATGGCTGATTTGTCTCACTCATGGCATCCTCTCTTTGTTGATTGGGTTACGAACTCCTGCAGGTTAACCTGACGCCTTACACCGAGACCGAGACGAAACCCGCTCCCTCGAACTGACGCACAACTCGCGTTGATTCATCCGAATTCTGGACCCACTGCTCGGCTCCACGGGTGTCTATCTGCGGGTTTCCCAGCACCGCCAGCACCATCGGCGCGGGAGATCCGTCGCGGCGGACGGGGCCGGCCCAGGTGGCGACGGCGAGGGCGCCGGAGCGCAGCAGCATCCAGCCGTCTTCCGCGATGGAGTCGAGGACGAGCGGCGCGTCTGGCGGGGCGCCGGCCTTCTTCAGCGACTCGGCGGCGGCCCAGACGCGGGTCGATGCCGTGTCGGCGTCCTCGCGCGCCTCGCCAGCGACGAGCGCGGCCAGGTCGGCGCGCGCGGGGCCCAGCAGGTCGCGCCAGGCGAGCGCCGGGCGCGGCGCGACGGGCTCCAGGTCGCAGCCGAGCGGGCCCGCCCCAGCGACGGCCAGCGTCAGCGCGCCCGCGTGCGCGGCGGAGACGGCGGTGTCGGACGCATCCACCTCGGGGCGCCCGTCCGGCCGGCGGCGCACGTCCGCGGCGGCGCCGAGCGCGCGGCGGACGGCGCCGTCGCTGCGGGCGCGCCGCTCCCCGTCTCCTCGATCCACCGCGACGGACACCACCAGGCCGGGGACCAGCTCGGCGATGCAGCGCTCGGCGTAGGGGCCCAGCAGCGCGGGCGGCCAGCCGTCTCCCGGCGCCAGCGGGGCGACGATCCGCAGGCGCAGCCCCTCCCACCGCTCGGCGAGGCGGCCGGCGGCGTCCGTCACCTCCAGGTCGTAGACCAGCTCGCTCCCCTCACGCGCCACCTCGCGCGCGGCGACCGTCCGCGCGCCGCCGCCGTTCGCGTCGAGCACCGCCAGCCGCGCGACGCCGACGGGGAGCACCTGCGCGTGGGGGATGCACGGCTGGATGGCGTGGATGGCCGCGTCGCGCGCGCCGGGGTCGCCCAGCACCAGCGCCGCCGGGAGCCACGCGCCGAACCAGGGCGCCACGCCGTCCGGCGCCACGTCCGCCACGCACGCGAACGCCTGCAGCCGGCGGTAGCGCGCCACCCGGCGGAAGCGCCCGCGGTGGAAGAGGATGCCCCCGTACAGCTCGCGCCCGGGGTCGAGCGGCACCACCGCGTCCCCGGCGCCATCCATCGCCCCCGCGCTCCGCGTCTCCTCCTCCGCGCCGAAGCGGCAGGTGGCGCGGAAGTGGTCGGCCGCGAAGCCGGTGGACGACGAGCGCAGGACGACGTCGACGCGACCGGGGGCGCGCGCCAGGGCGGCCACGCGCACGCGGACGCGCCCGCCGCCGGGGACGGCGACCGGCCGGTCGAAGCGCACGTCCTCGAACACCGGCGGCCGGTCCGCGCCGGCGAGCGCCATGGCGGCCTGCGCCATCGCCTCCAGCCCCATCACCGCGGGGAGGAGCCGCTCGCCGCCGAGCGCGTGGTCGTCGAGGTAGGGATCGGTGTCGGCGGAGAGCTCGGCCTCGGCGACCAGCTCCACGCCGGGGTAGTGGACGAGCGGGCGCTCCAGGAAGCGGCGCAACGGCAGTTCGCGCTCTTCCACCCGCAGCGTCGGCGGCGCGCCGAAGCGGCCCGCGACGACGACGGAGACGGGAGCGGACGGGCGCGCGAGGAGGCCGAGGAAGGCGCGCACGCCCTCGTCCGGGGTGACGGGGGAGACGCCGGCGCGCAGCAGGGCGTCCACGCGGCCCAGGCGCGCGCCCATCCCCACGTCGGCCCAGACGGACCACTCCAGCGTGCGGCAGCGGCACCCCGGGTGCGCGGCGGCGAAGCGCTCCACGCGGCGGCGCAGCCACTCGTTCGCCAGCGCGTACGCCCCCGAGCCGGCGAGGCCCATCCGCCCGATGATGGAGCCGAACGCGGCCAGCAGCTTCAGCCGGTCCGCGTCGAGCGCCGCCAGCACGTTCTCCAGCCCGGCCACCTTGGGCGCGAGCGTCGCCCGCAGCTCGTCTCCGTCCAGCGCGGAGAGGAGGCGCGGGACGTTGAGCGCCGCCCCGTGCAGCACGCCGGTGACCGGGCCCAGCGCCGCCTCCGCCTCGCGCACGGCGGCACGGACGGCGGCGGGGTCCGTCACGTCGGCGGACAGGTAGCGGCAGCGCACGCCCGCGGCGGCCACGCGCTCCAGGTTGGCGGCGAGCGCGGCGTCGTCCTCCGGCCGCGAGCGGCCCAGCAGCGCCAGCGCCGCCCCCGTCCGCCGCGCCAGCGCCAGCGCGCACTCCGCCGTGATCCCTTTCCCGCCGCCCGTCGCCAGCAGCACGTCGCCCGGCCCGAGCGGGAGATCGGCATCGTCCCCGTCCTCCATCACCCGGACGAACGGCTCCCACCGCCGCCCGTCCGCGTCGTAGCGCGCGTGGCGGAACCCGCGCGCGGACGCCGCCTCCGCCGCGACTCGCCCGGCCGCTTCGGGATCGCCCTCCGGGAGATCGACGACGCAGACCGCCGCGCCCGACTCCAGGTGCACCGTCCCGGCGAACGCGGACGCACCGCCGCTGTGCTGCGCGACGACGAAGCGCGCCGGGGCATCCGCGAGCGCGTGGGCGGCCTCAAGCAGCCGCAGTGCGTCGGAATCGTCCGGATCGGGAGGAAGATGGATGGCGATGCCGCCGCCCGGCGCCAGCCGGTCCAGCGCGTCCGCCAGCTCGCGCGCGAGCGGATCACCGTCCGGCGCCATGATCCGCCAATCGCCCGATCCGAAGTCGGCCGGCTTGGGGAGCGGGCGCTCGGCCCACTCGACGGCGAAGGGGCGCACCCAGGCGTCCACGCCGGCGGGCGGAGCGTCGTCGTCCGCGGCGGCGGAGGTGGCCTCCAGCTCGTCCAGCGCGCGGGCGACCTGCTCGACGGTGGCGGTGGCGTACTCGGTGGGCGCGGCGGGCGGGCGGCGGCCCAGGCGGCGCGAGGCCTCGGCCACCAGCTCGCCGACGATGATGGAGTTGAGGTGGAGGTCGCCCAGCAGCCGGTCCCCGTCGCGAACGGCGGCGGCGGGCAGCTCCGCGCGCCGCGCCACCAGCTCGCGCACCAGGTCGAGCGTGGAGCCGTTCTCCCCCGCCCCGCCGTTCCCGTTCGCCGGCGCGGCCAGCTCCTCCGGCGGGACCGGGGCGACGCGGAGCGCGGCCAGCTCGTCCGCTCCCTCCAGCGGCGGCGCCATCTCGCACGGGTTGACGAGGAAGCGCGGCGGACGCGAAAGGTCGATCGGCCGCGTGAAGCGCCCGTCGAACAGCGCCGCCGTGCGCACCGGCGCTCCCAGCGCGAAGGCGGCGCCCACCGCCGCGAGCAGTCCGCCGATGGACGGCCCGCCCGCGTCGAGCGCGATCACCGGCGCGTCCACGATCTCGGCCGCGAGGGCGGAGAGCGCGTGGCCGGGGCCGCACTCGATCCACAGGTCGGCGCGGCCGCGGACGGCGGTGAGGGCGTCTAGAAATAGCACTGGAGTTGTGATTTGGCGGACGAGCAGCGCGCGCAAGTCAGCATCGGGACTCAACATGCCTCCGCTCACCGTCGAGGCGACCGCGCGCACGAGGGGCATGAAACGTTCGCCCTGGAGGTGGCGGGCGAGCGGTTCCGCCGCGGGCGCCACCAGCGGCGAGTGGAAGGCGTGCGAGACGGCCAGCCTCCGCGCTTCGATCCCCCTCCCGCCCGCCCGCTCCGCCACCGTCTCGATGCTCGCGGCGTCTCCCGCGACGACGGTACGCGCCGGCGCGTTCACTCCGGCGACCACGGCGGAGGTGCCGGCGATCAGCCGCTCGGCCTCGCTTCGGCCGGCGGAGAGCGCGAGCATCGCCCCGGCCGGGCCGTCCAGCGCACCCATGGCCGCGCCGCGGACGGTGGCCGTGCGCAGCAGCGCGTCGAGCGGCATCGCGCCGGCCCAGTGCAGCGCCACCAGATCGCCCAGGCTGTGGCCGAGCCCGACCTCCGCCTCGATCCCCATCTCCCGCAGCAGCGCCAGCCCCGCCGCCGAGGCCGCCGCGATCGCCGGCTGCGCCACCTGCGTCGCCACGCCGTCGCCGGAGGACGGGTGCAGGAACCTGCACTCCTGAGGGTTGCCGGGCTCACGCTCGGACCCCGTCCGCAGATCCTTCGTCGCCGCCCCGGCACTCGTCACTCCGACGGTTTGGCGCGGCGGCTCCTCAGGATGACAGCCTTGGGGTTCGTGCCAATGAACAGAAACGCTGTCATCCTGAGGGCGCTGCTCCGAACCTGCGTCGGCACGGAACCCTGTGCGCCCGAAGGATCTGCGGGCGGGGACCGCCTCATCGCCCGCCCCACGCTCGGACCGGGGTTCACGCTCGTAAACGGCCTCCGAGGCCGCTGAATCGGCCCGCAAATACGCCGACTGGAAGACGGGGAAGCGGCGCCGCAGGAGACCGCCGCCCAGGTGCGCGGGCGAGCCCTGTCCGGGGAAGAGGAAGCCGATCCGCGGCGCCGAATCGCCCGTGCCCAGGCAGACGCCGGAGCGCGCGTCGATCCTGGTCTCCACGCCCTCCCCGATCCACCCGCGCAGCGCGTCCAGCCCGCGCGCGAGCTCCGCCGCCGTCGAGGCGACGACCGCCGCGCGCACGCGATCAGGCTCCAGCGCGCGGGCGAGCGCGGCGGACGCGTCTCCCAGCTCCGCGCGCGAGAGCGCCGCCGCGCGCGGGCGGAAGACTTCGATCTGCCGAACGAGGCCGTCGGGATCGGCGGCGGAGAAGAGGAACAGCTCGGCGTCCTGGCGCGAACGGGCGAGCGCGCGGGTGGCGGCGTCCAGCGCGCGGCGCGGCCCCGGCGCGATCCCCTCCATCACCACGTGCGCGTTGATCCCGCCGAATCCCATCGCGCTGACGGCGGCGCGCAGCGGAGCGCCCTCCGGCCACGGCTCGGCGTCCGCGAGCACGCGCAGCACCGGAGGATCCGACTCCAGCTCCGGGTGCGGCTCGCGGCAGCCGGCGGTGGGCGGGAGCACGCGGGCGTGCACGGCCATCGCCGCCTTGATGAATCCCGCGATCCCCGCCGCGGCCTTGGTGTGGCCGAAGATCGCCTTCACCGAGCCCACCGCCGCGCGGTCCCGCGCCCCCGCCGCGCGCCGCGCCGCCGAGAGCACGCGCAGCTCGGTGGCGTCGCCCACCTCCGTCCCGGTGCCGTGCCCCTCGAAGAGCGCCACCGCGTCGGGGCCGAAGCCGGCACGCGCGTACGCCCGCTCCAGCGCCAGGAGCTGCCCCTCCACCTCGGGCCGCGTCAGCCCGCCCGCGCCGTCCGTCGAGACGCCCCAGCCGCGCACCACGGCGTACGGCGCGCGCCTGAGCGCCACCGCGTCGCCGTGACGCATCAGCACCGCGAAGCCGCACCCCTCGCCGGGGATGAAGCCCGCCGAGCGCCGGTCGTAGACGCGCATCTCGCCGTCCGCCAGCGCCCCGGCGCGCGCGAACCCCACCAGCTCGAACGGGTCCAGGCTGAGGTCCACGCCGCCCGCCAGCACCACGTCCGCCTCCCCCGCCGCCAGCGCCGAGCACCCTTCGGTGATGGCGAGGAGCGACGACGCGCAGGCGCCGTCCACCGTCCATCCCCCGCCCTTGAGGTCGAAGTGGTTGCAGATCCGCCCCGCGATGGTGTTCGACAGCCCGCCCGCGAGCGTCTCGCCGCCGGGCGCCGGGAAGGGCGCCTTGAACGCCGCCTCGGCCGAGGCCAGGAGCCGCGCCAGCACGTCTCCCCCGATCCCCTCCGCGCGCAGCGACGCCGCCAGCACGCGACGCACGTACGGCCACCGCAGCCGGAGCGTCCCCGCGCGCGAGAACTCGCCGGTGAGCGAGTTGCCGACGAGGACCGCCGTCGTCCGGCGCGGGAGCCCGGCGCCGTCCGCGAAGCCGGCGTCGGCGAGCGCCTCGGCAGCCACCTCCAGCGCCAGCCAGTGCGCCGGGTCCGCCGCGCGGAACGACTCTCCCGAGACGCGGAAGCGCACACGGTCGAACTCCCACCCCTCCAGCACGGCCGCCTCGGTGGCGTAGGTGCGGTCTACCTCCGCGCGGCCGCCGCCGTAGTCGGCCAGCGACAGCCGCTCGGGCGGGATCGGGCGGAAGGCGCGCCGCTCGGCCAGCACGTTCTCCCACAGCTCGGCCGGCGTGCGCGCGTCGGGGTAGCGGCAGGCCAGGCCGACGACGGCGACGCTGCTCATGGCTCGCGCTCCGCCATCGCCACCCGGTCGCCCAGCGGGAGCACGGCGGCCGACCCCGCCCCCACCGGCCGCGGCACGGCGGCGGGAGACGGCACGCGCGCCCGCTCCGCCGCGGCGAGCCAGGCCCGCGCGCAGAGCACGCCGCCCCGCAGCGCGCAGACGATCGACAGCGCGAAGAAGAGCCCGAAGACGACGTGGAACTGCATCAGCGCGCAGTACGCCAGCGCCACGCCGGCGCCGAACGCCACCTGCGCGCGCGGCTCCGACGGCGTGGTGGCCGGGTCGGTGACCATGTAGAAGGTGAAGAGGATGAAGGCCACGCCCGTCATCGGCAGCAGCGCGGCGAGCGTCGCCGTCCCGTCCAGCTGCGTGCGGACCACGGCCTGCGCGGCGAAGACGGTGAGCCAGGCGGCGATCAGCGGCAGCCGCTTCGTGAAGCGCCAGTTCAGGAAGGTGCCCGAGCAGACGATGAGGGCCGGCAGCACCCAGTCGCCCGCGTCCAGCCGCTCGGTGAACTGGTACGGCGGCGCGATCCCCACCCAGGGGAAGAGGAGCAGCGTCGCGGTGATCCCGATGTTCGACGGGTTGAAGAAGTGCGGCGCGACGCCGCCCGGGGCGCGGAAGAGCGTCTTCGAGGCGATGGCCATCGACGCCGCGAAGGCGATCACCCACAGCCGGTCGCTGGCGTAGAGGAGCATCGCCACCGCCAGCCCGCTGATGTGCGCCGAGAGGAGGAAGTCGACGCGGCCCCGCAGCGGCCCTGCGAAGCGCGGCTTGCGGCGGTTGGCCCACGCGTCGATGCGGTCCAGCCCCAGCTCCGTGGCGTACGCGGCGGCGAGCGCCACCAGCGGCTGCAGGATCGACTGCTCGAAGCCGAACCAGCCGTGGCCCAGCACGTTGAGGACGGTGATGGCGACCGCGAAGCGCCGGAGTCCGCCCAGGCGCTCGGGGGAGCGGGCGGGGGCGGGGGCGGGGATCGGCGCGCTCATCGGGCACCTCCCCGGAGTGCGAAAGTGCGAGAGTGCGAAAGTGCGAGAGTGCGCGCGTCCGGTCTCCGGCCCAGGACGACGGTGTGCCGGCCGGGGAGGAGGGCGAGCGCTTCCCGGTGCACGCCGGCCGCGTCGCGCCAGGCGACCTCGACGCGCAGGGGGATGCCCGGCGGGTGGTCGCCCAGGCCGAAGTGCAGCTGCGGCGCGCGCTTCCCCGAGTGACCGTTGCCGCCGTCCACCTGCGCGACGAGCACGCGGCCGTCCGGGAGCGTCACCCGCGCGGATGCACCGAGCGCGGGATAGCCTTCTCCCGCGCGCGGCAGGCCGGGGCGCACCGTCGTCCGGGCCCGTCCGTCGACCGGGAAGAGGAGGTCGAGGACGAGGGAGGCGCCGGTTTCGGGAGACTGGTTTCGGTAGACGTAGGAGCGGTCCCACTGGTTGGCGGCCGCGAAGTCCAGCCGCCCGTCGCCGTCCACGTCGGCCACGGCGATGCCGCGCGTCACCTGCCGCTGGCCGACGCCGGCGCCCTCCGCCACGTCGTAGTAGCGCCCGTCCCGCGCGCGGGCGAAGAGCATCAGGTGCTGGCGGCCGCTCAGGTCGTCGCCGGGGCCGAAGCGGGGCCAGACGGCCGGGTGCGCCAGGAGCTGGTCGTTGCCCATCGCCAGCTCGTGCAGCTGCGGCCAGCGGTTGATGTCGCCGCGCAGGAAGCCCAGCGCCTGCAGCGCCTCGGGGACGCCGTCGTTGTCCAGGTCCGCCAGGCGCGAGTCCCACCCCCACCCGCTGCGCGAGAGCCCCAGCGCCTCGCTGCGGTCCGCGTACGGCGCCACGCCCTCCCGCATCCGCTCCGGGCGCCCCGTGCTCACCCAGGCGAAGTGGCTCTCCTCCAGCGCGTACTCGCCCGCGATGTTGCTGACGTACAGGTCCAGCAGCCCGTCGCCGTTCAGGTCGCCGAAGTCGACGCCCATCCCCTTGAACGAGTCGCGCCCCAGCACCTTGGAGTGCGGCGTCCCGATCCCCCTGCGCCCCTCCAGCACGGCGAAGCGCGGCCGCCCCGGCGCCGAGCGGTTGTGCAGCAGCCGGTCCGGCCCGAAGTCGTTGGCGAAGTAGATCTCGGGACGCAGGTCGCCGTCCAGGTCCGCCGCGCCGATCGCCAGCGTCCATCCCGTCGCCGTCCCCGGCGGCAGCGCGTCCGCCGCCTCGCGGAAGCGCCCCGGCGCGGCCCACAGCAGCACGCGGTTCTTCCCGCCGTTCGCCGAGCGCGACATGGAGGCCTGCATGTGCTCCGCTCCGCCGCCGCGCGCGTGCAGCACCCGCGCGCCGTCGGGGAAGTAGTTGCCGACCAGCAGGTCCGCGTGCCCGTCGCCGTCCACGTCCGCGAACGTCGCGGCGTTCGTGTACCAGCGCCCGGGAGACGGCATCACCTCCACCCGCTCGTACGCGTCCGCCGCCGGCGTGGAGGACGAGGCGCGGCGGAGGAAGGCGATCGGCGTGCGACCCCAGAAGTAGACCACCAGGTCCGCGCGCCCGTCCTCGTCCAGGTCGCCGGGGAGGCAGCCCATCGGCGCCGTCGTCGTGGCGTCGTACGGCAGCGGCGCGGGGTCGAGCGCGAAGCCGGGGTAGCGCGCCCCGCTCCCCGGCACCGGGGCCACGAAGACGCGGTCGGCGCGCACGTCCACCCAGCAGGCGTCGTTCGGCAGCCCGTCGCCGTCCAGGTCGTGCAGCGCCGCGGCGGCGCCGACGGACGAGATCCACCCCGCGAAGTGCGCCAGGTCCGGGTGCACCGCCCGGATCGTCCGCTCGGGCACCGCCTCGGGCGGCGGCAGCTCGGCGCGCGCGAAGGCGAAGCGCGCGGCCAGCTCGCGGCGCTCGGCGCCGGAGGGCTCGGGGAGGTGCGCCATCCCGTACAGCGCCAGGACGGCGGCGGCGGCGGCCAGGCGGCGCGCGTGGCGCCGGGCGAACGGCGGGATGGGTGCGGCGGGCGCGCTCATACTGCTGCGGGGGTGCGGAGGAAGCGGAGGCGGAGCCGGAGGCGCCACACCTCGTAGGCGGGCGCGTCGGGCGCGGGGTGCAGGTCGTGGAGGGTCTCGGTGGTGGCGGCCGCCGCCTCGTCCGCGCTCGCGCCGCAGAAGGCGCGGCAGGCGGCGTCGGTGTGCGGCGCGGGGTTGCCGGCGCGGGCGCGGGCCCCGGCGGCGAAGGCGGCTCCCTGCGCCAGCTCGGCGCGGAAGCGGGCGCCCGCGCGGCGCAGGACGTCGAAGGCGCCGGGGTCCGCCCCGCCCGCGTAGGTGCAGGCGAGCCCCACGCCCGACCACAGGTCCGCGCGGCGCCCGGCGGGGAAGCGCTCCAGCGTGGCGGCGATCGCCTGGGCGTCCGCGCCGTGGACGAACCAGAGCGCGCGCCCCAGCCCCTGGTCGAACGCCCGCCGCGCATAGCCCTCGAGGCGCCGGGGGACCTGGCAGTGGACGACCGTGCGCTCCGGGTGGAAGTAGCCCTCGTGGAAGCCGACGCCGTCCACCGCCAGCCAACGCAGCAGCGGGTCCATCCGCCCCAGCGCGCGCGCCCGGCCGAGGGGGATGCGGGCCAGCACCCAGCCGGCGCCGACGTGCGCCATGTAGGCGTGGCTGTCCGCTGGCCCCGCCACCCAGCGCGCGAAGCGTCCCCCGTTCCACGGCGCCAGCCGGTCCAGGAGCGCGAGCGCCATCGACGCGCCCTCGTAGGCGAAGCCGCGCCGCTCGGCCTCGACCGTCTCCAGCCGCCCGGCGAGCTCGTCGGGCCCGGGAGACTCCAGCGCGGTGTTGTAGCCGAAGAGGAAGGTGCGTCCCACCGCTTCCAGGCGGCGGCGCGCCGTGACGGACGCGGCGCGGAACCCGCGGCGCTCGAACGACGCCTCGTCGGGGGAGATGCGCAGGAGGAGCCTCGCCGCTCTGCTCATTGCGCTCGCGTAGCCGCCGGGGGGCGGGCTGGGGGTGGACGGGAGATGGAAGGCGGCCGCGCGAGCCGGTAGGTGCCTCCGCCGTCGTGCCGGATCACGGCGGAAAAGGGCGAAGACGCGGGCCGCGCCCTCCGCTCGCGGACGTCGATCCGCGGGCGGCGGGGGCGCGGCCCTAGGGGAAGTTGCATGCCCCGCCCGGGCGGCGGGGGGTGTACAGGCTGGCTAACTTCTTCGGGGAGCGGCGCTAAGGACGCGCCCGGCGGGATGGGCCGGACGCCGCGGATTGTAAAGCGCGCTGCACAGGTGCGGGCGGGCGCGGTGTGGGGTTTTTGCGCGCCGTCTCGCCTCGGCGCGCGCGGGGGCCCTCACCCGCCGCCTGAGAGCGGCAACCCTCTCCCAACTTCGGGAGAGGGTGGACTTTACGAGGCCCTGGGCACGGGAACGGGCGGTTCGTAGGGGCGAGGCCTGCCTCGACCGGCGGATCTCGGCCCGTGCGCGACAGGCGGCCACTCGCGCGGAGGCGACCAGTGCTCGGACTCGCAGGCTCGCCCCTACGGAACTCGTCGCCGCGACGGAGACCCGCGTGAGGGATGCGCGCCCGGAGGGCCGGGACCGTGGCGGCCGGGCAGTTTCGGCCGACGCGGGCCCGGCGCCGTTGGCCTGCGTTGTTTGCAGGCCTACGGCGCGCGCAGCCCGGCCCGGAGCGCAGCGGAGGGACACGCCCGAACAGTGTCGTTGCAGTTGAAGTCGCCGATCGAGAGCGCGACGGATCAGCGGGCTTCGCGCAGGAGGTCGTAGAAGCCGCGGCGGCTGATGCCGAGCAGGCGCGCGGCCTCGCTCTTGTTGCCGCCGGAGCGGCGCAGCGCCTCGGCCAGGTAGCGGCGGCGCAGGCGGCGGGTGGCCCCGGCCAGGTCCAGCCGCGCGCCGGCGGGTGAGGGCGCGGCGGCGGGCGGGGCCGCGGCGCGCACTTCGTCGGGGAGCAGGTGCAGGGGGAGGACGTCGCCGTCGGCGGGGAGGGCGAGGACCGTGGCGCGCTCGACGGCGTTCTCCAGCTCGCGCACGTTCCCCGGCCAGGGGTAGGCCTCCATGGCCTCCAGCGCGTCGAGCCCGGCGTCGCGGAAGCGGTGCGCGCCCGCGGCGGCGAAGCGCGCGAAGAAGTGGCGGCAGAGCGGCCCCAGGTCTTCGGGGCGCTCGCGCAGCGGCGGGATGCGCAGTTCCACCACGCGCAAGCGGTAGTAGAGGTCCTCGCGCAGCCGCCCGTCGCGCAGCGCCGCGGCCGGGTCCAGGTTCGAGGCGGCCACCACGCGCACGTCCAGCCGCACCGGGCGCAGGCTCCCCAGCCGCCGCGTGGTGCGGTCCTGCAGCGCGCGCAGCAGCTTGGCCTGCAGCAGCGGGGCGACCTCGGTGACCTCGTCCAGGAAGAGGGTGCCGCCGTTGGCCTGCTCGAAGAGCCCCGGCTTGGCCTCGACCGCGCCGGTGAAGGCGCCGCGGTCGTAGCCGAACAGCTCCGACTCGACCAGGCTGTCGGGGAGCGCGGCGCAGTTGATGGCCACGAACGGCCCGGCGGCGCGCGGCGAGTGCGCGTGCAGCCAGCGCGCCAGCACCTCTTTGCCGCACCCGCTCTCGCCGGTGATCAGCACCGACGCCGTCGAGGCCGCCACCCGCGCCGCCAGGGCGCGCAGCTCCTCGACCGCGGCCGACACCCCCACCAGCTCCAGCCCGCCGTTCGCGCCGCTCCCCCCGCCGTCGTTCATGGACGACGGGGACGGCGAGGCTTCGGCGCGGGCGGGGCGTCGCTGAGCCGGCATCGGGGGCGCTGCGGAGGGACCATCGCTTCCAAGAGGCGGGGAGGCCGCCGCCAGGGGGAATGAAGCCGAACGTCGCTACGGGGGAAACGCGGCCCGTCTCCCGGGGGACGCCCTTGGCAGGGGCGCCGGAAGACGGGCCAAAAATACGCGCCGTTCGTACTAGTACGTGCGGACTGCGCCGCCGTCAATCATTTTTGTGCTTTTGATGTCTCTTTATACACCGTGGACAGTCCACAGCGTATAACTTGCGTGTATTCTGCAAGTTAACGGCGATTACAGACCGGTGTTCCCGGTCCTGCCTTCCCCCAGAAAGCGTGAAGCGGACTGCACACCGCACCGTTCGGGTGCAGTTTTCCCGCCGAGCCGGGACGGTCTCGGTACTACAATGGGGCGGTGCGTCCCGGAGGGGCGGCAGGGCTAGAAAGGAAGGCTGGAAAACGGGACGGAATCACACACATGCAAAGTCCGGCAAAAAACTTTTCTCACGCAGAGTCAAGCAGAGTCAAGCAGAGGGTCCGCTAACTCTCTGCGTGAGGCCTGATGTTGATCCAGATTTGGTATTCGCGCCACCCGGCCCATCCCCCTTCAGTCGGTCGAGGTAGGCCTGTGCGTCCTCCGGCGCTTCTGTCCGCACGAAACGCCCCTCGCGGAAATCGGCTTCGGCCTCGGCGATGCGATTCTGCATCTCCGAATGGTGGAACCAGAGCTGGTCGCGAGGAAGCAGAGCCGCCGGCACAAGTTCGATGGTTCCATGCGGAGTCTTCGATAAAAGCAGGATGTTCGTGTCATCCCCATCGAGACCCAGTTCCCGGCGAACCTCTTTGGGAAAGGTGCCCCGGCCCCGCTTGTCCACGATCATGAACGCCATCGTTCTTCTCCGGTTGGGTAATGTCCGCGCACGGGTGCCGTAAACAAGCCGATCAAGAGCATCAACCACCGCGGGGGGCGATCTGGCGGCGGTGGTGCTCGAGGTGGACGGCGCAGAAGCGCAGGGCGCGGACGGCGTCGACCCCGCCGAAGTAGGGCGAGTGGACGCGGCCGCCGCCGTCGCGGCGCGCGCGGCCCAGCTCGGCCTCGAAGCGCTCGGCGGCGGCGCGCAGGCGGTCCAGCAGCGGGCCGCGGGGGCCGGGGGCGTCGCCCGGGCGGATTTCGCGGGGGGAGCGGGCGCGGAGGGGGAAGGTGCCGTGGAAGAGGATGTGGGGGAGGAGCACCCAGCGCAGCACGTTCTGCTTCCAGCGCGGTAGCCGGGGCGCCATCCGCTCGCCCGTGCGCACCTCCTTCAGCAGCGCCTCGTAGCTGAGCGCCAGGTGCTCGGCCACCTGCGCGCGGGTCCACTTCCCCGGCCCCCACGGCCGCGCCCACGCCTCGTCACCCAGCCGCCCGGCCGTGTCGAGGAAGGCGGCCAGCGCCACCCGGTGCTCGTCGAGCGCCTCTTCCCAGCGTCGGTCGGTGCGGGTCGGGGAAGCGGCGGGCACGTGCGGACCTCCGGGAAGCGCTTGGAGGATGAAGGGGCTGCGCGCCGGAGCGCGGGCGTCCGCGGTTCAGCGGGCGCGCAGCCAGGCGCAGATGCGCTCGGGATGCTCGGTGAGCTTCCACCCCTCGCGCGCCCAGCGGCGCACGCGCGCCTCCACCTCGTCCACCGGGGCCACCCCCTCGCTGCCGGGGGCCTCGTGGTCGCCCGGCCCCCACTCCCGGAAGGCGACGAGGCCCTCGGAGTCGGGACGGAAGAGGAGGAGGACGCGGCGGTCCTCGCCCGCGGGGTGCTCCGCGTGGAAGCCGAGGTTGTCGGGCGGGGTGGTCACGGCTGCGCGGCCGCGGCGACGATGTCGGGGCCCCGCAGCGGGATCGGGGCGTCGCCGCGCCCGCCCACGATGCCGTCCACCGCCATCGCCGCGAAGAGGAGCGCCAGGTACAGGAGCGAGCCGCGGTAGAGCGCCCAGGCGGGCTGCGTGTAGTTCTTCGCCCTGAGCACCCGCACCACGCCCGCCAGGAACCACGCGCCCAGCAGCGCGGCCGCCGCGGCGTACACCGGGCCCAGCCCGCCGTAGGTGACGGGCGCCAGGGTGATGGGCACCAGCAGCACGGTGTAGAAGAGCATCTGCCGCATGGTCTCGCGCTCGCCCCACACGTTGGGGGCCATGGGCACGCCCACGCGGCCGTAGTCCTTCTGCTTGACCAGCGCCAGCGCCCAGAAGTGCGGCGGGGTCCAGAAGAAGACGATCAGGAAGAGGTAGACGGCCGTGAGCGACACATGGCCCGTGGCCGCCGCCCACCCCACCAGCGGCGGGAAGGCGCCGGCCGCGCCGCCCACCACGATGTTCTGCGGCGAGGTGCGCTTGAGCCAGCGGGTGTAGACGAAGACGTAGTAGAGGAGCCCCGCCAGCGCCAACTCCGCCGAGAGCAGGTTCACCCGCAGCCAGAAGACCAGGAACGCGGCGGCGCCCAGCGCGACGCCGAACGCCAGCACGTGCCCGGGCGACATCCGCCCGCTGGGGATCGGGCGCAGCGCCGTGCGCGGCATGCGGGCGTCGATGTCGCGATCCATGTACATGTTGATCGCGTTCGCCCCGCCGGCCATCAGGTAGCCGCCCAGCATCGTCCACAGGAAGGCGCCCGCGTCGGGGAGCCGCCCCAGCGCGATCACCATCGGCGCCCAGGTGGTCACCAGCAGCAGGGAGATGATGCGCGGCTTGGTGAGCGTCACGTAGTCGAGCGCCCGCTGCCGCACGCCGCCCGCGCCGCGTAGCGCCGCGATCCCGGCGCGCTGCGTGGCGGTGGTGTGGGCGCCCTCGAGCGCCTCGCTGACCGCCGCGGGGTCGGCGGGGAAGATGGCCGTCGTGTCGAGCATCAAGGTCGTCCGGCGTTGCGTGCGGCCGCGCGCGGGCGCGGCGAAAGCGGCGCAAATATAACCCCCGCGCGTCTGTCCGCCACCCCGCGACCCGCGCGTGCGGAGGTTTCCCGACCGGCGCGCGGGGAATCTCCCCACGCCGGGAGAGGCGCGGGTGAAGAGCTTTCGCCGCAGGCACTTGCGCCGGGCGCCCGCGCGCGTGTATCGTCCCGCCCGTCCCCCGGCCGCCCCTCGACCCCGCAACGCGCGTTCCCGAATGGCTGCAGCCCCGCTCGCGACCGACCGCCGCCTGGCGCGCTACGCCTGGGCCGTCCTGGCTTGGCTGGTGGTGGTGGTGCTGTGGGGCGCGTTCGTGCGCGCCACCGGCTCGGGCGCGGGGTGCGGCCGCCACTGGCCGCGCTGCGACGGCGAGGTGATCCCGCGCCTGGCCTCGGTGGAGCAGGTGATCGAGTACACGCACCGGGCGACGAGCGGGCTGGCGGGGATCCTCGTCCTGGGCCTGCTCGCGTGGGCGTGGCGCGCGCTCCCCCGGCGGCACCCGGCGCGCGCCGGCGCGGCGGCGGCCACGGTGCTGCTGGTGATGGAGGCGCTGATCGGGGCCGGGCTGGTGAAGCTGGAGCTGGTGGCGGGCAACCAGTCGGCGGCGCGGGTCTGGTGGATGGCCGCGCACCTGGTGAACACCTTCCTCCTGCTGGGCGCCGTGGCGCTCACCGCCTGGTGGGCGTCCGGGGGCGCGCGCGTGCGCCTGCGCGGCCAGGGCGCGCTTGCCTGGGTGCTCGGCGCCGCCGTGGTGGCGACGATCCTGGTGGGCGTCACCGGCGCGGTGACGGCGCTCGGCGACACGCTCTTCCCCAAGACCGAGGTCGGCCTCGCGGTCGCCCCGGCGGCGCACTTCCTGGAGCGCCTGCGCGTGGTGCACCCGGTGGTCGCCATCCTCACCGGCGTCTACGTCGTCGCCGCCGGCGCCTTCGCCCGGAAGCTGCGGCCGGACGCGGCGACCGCGCGCCTGTCGCACCTCCTCGCCGCGCTCTTCGCCGCGCAGCTCGCCGCGGGCGCCGTCAACGTCGTCCTCCTGGCTCCCGTGTGGATGCAGCTCGTCCACCTGCTGCTGGCGGACGCGGTGTGGATCGCCCTGGTCTGCACGACAGCGTCGGCGCTGGCGGAACGGCCGGTGGCGGTGGCGGCGCGGGAGGTGGAGGCGGCGGATACAAGACCGGCCGCCGTCGTCGCGGGATAGGAATCCGGATCAGGATCGTCGTTCGACACTGCCTCCTTCGGCGCACCGCCTGAGTTCCCCGGGTTGATGCCGATTGAGAATCTGATCCGGTAATCGGGCTCGTAGGGGCGAGGCCTGCCTCGCCCGCTGCCTCTCGCAACACCAAAGCTCGTCGAAGCGGGCCGGGCATGTCGCCGCGTGATGGCCTTCGGCCATCCGGGCGAG
>DASVWD010000074.1 GCA_036389795.1 Longimicrobium sp. | reverse complement strand
TGGGCGTGTCCCTCCGCTGCGCTCCGGGCCGGGCTGCGCGCGCCGTAGGGCACGATACGACCGTGCCCAACGGCGCCGGGCCACCGCCGCCACGAAACCCCTGTGGCGGCGGCGTCCCGGCCCTGTCGGGCGCGCATCCCTTACGCGGGTCTCGTCGCGCGAGGTACCATGGGTGTCGCAGGGGCGAGCCTGCGAGTCCGTGCAGAGCAGCCCTTCCGCAGGTCCCGACCGATCGCGCACGAGCCGCCCCGCCGGTCGAGGCATGCCTCGCCCCTACGCGAGCCTCCAACCTCCGCGCCGGGTCGTAAAGTCCACCCTCTCCCGAAGTTGGGAGAGGGTTGCCGCTCTAAGGCGGCGGGTGAGGGCCCCCGCCGCCGCACCGACGTCCGCCTCTCGCACCAAAGCCACAGCCCCGGCCGACGCACCGTCGCCCGGGGCTGCTGCCATCATCGTCCGCGGTCCGGCTCGGCCACCGGACCGGCTCACGCGGCGGCGGCCTCCTCCTCTTCGTGGAAGTCCATCTTCCCCGTGCGGGTCACGCAGTGCTCGCCGCAGCCGAACTTGTAGCGGTTGCGCGCGAACCAGCGGTAGAAGCGGTTGAACAGCTCCCCGAAGAAGGGGACCTTGAACGCCCACCCCAGCAGCCCGCCGAAGGGGAGGATCTTCAGCAGCTGCTCGATGGCGTCGCCCCCCTGCCACGTCTGCCCGCCGGGCCCCACCAGCTGCATCGCCTCCGCGTAGGCGGACGCGGGGATCCAGGGGAAGCGGTCGAGGACCGTGGTGTTCTGGAAGGGGATCACCTCGATCTCGTTGCGGGTGTCCCACCTGCGCAGGAGCCCCACCAGCCGGTTGCACACCTTGCACTGGCCGTCGTAGACCACCGTCCATGGGCGGCCCGACCCGCAGGCCTCCGTCTCCTGCCCGGCGATCACGAAGCGGACCACGGGGAACGTCTTCATGCCGCCTTCGCCTCCGTCTTCACCTCGGTGGCGACCTCGGGCGGGTGCGCCAGCGTCACCTTCACCGTGCACATGTCGGCCACCCGCCTGGCCGCCGCCAGCCGGTTCTCCGGCAGCCCCGGCCACTCGATGTCCACCTCGTAGCGCGCCACCCGGTGCGGCTCCTCCGCGAAGCTCCACCCCACCTCCAGCGCCAGCCCGTCGGCGGGGAGCTTCGCGTGCGTGGCCCACGACTGGAGCACCGCGTAGGTGCAGCTCGCCAGCCCGCTCGCCATCATGTGGAAGGGCGAGTACGTCATGTCGGCCGAGGGCGCCTCGATGGTCATGGGCCCCCCGCCGCCGTCCAGCCGGATGCGCTCGTCCGAAAGCAGCGTGATCTTCAACCCTGTCCTCCCTCGTTCCGTCCTCCCGGCCGCCCCGCCCCGTGCTGCGGCGGGCCCGCGTGCGCGTGCGTGAACGCCGGCGGGTCGCTCGCCGGGAAGCTCTCGTCCGACGCTTCGTCCACCGTCTCGTCGGTGTGCCCGTGCTCCGCCTCGCGGTCGGGGCGGGCGGAAGCGGGGAGGTCGCCGTGCTCTCCCGTGCCCTTCACGGGCTCGGCCGGCGCCTGGTCGGTCGGCTCCGCGGCCATGGGCTCCTCCAGTGGCGGCATCACCCCTTCAGGAGCGACTCGCCGCCGTCGATCCAGATCGGCGTGCCGGTGATGTGGTCCGACGCGTCGGAGGCCAGGAAGAGCACCAGCCGTGCCACCTGCTCGGCGCTGCCGGGTCCGCGCTCCAGCGGCATGTGCCCCTCGGGGAACTCCACCGGCGTCTGCACCTTCTCCAGGTCGCGCTTCTCGGTGTTCTCGTCGATCTCCGTCTCGATGGCACCGGGGCAGATCACGTTCACGCGCACCTTCGACGGCGCCAGCTCCAGCGCCAGCATCTTGGTGAGCGCCACCTGCCCCGCCTTCGAGGTCGAGTAGGCCGTCGCCCCCGTGTTGCTGAAGATGCGCGTGCCGTTCACCGACGAGGTGACGATCACCGAGCCACCGCGCTTCTTGAGGTGCGGCACCGTGTACTTGATGGTGAGGAAGGTGCCCTTGAGGTTGATGCCGAGCGTCTGGTCCCACTCCTCGGGAGTCAGCTCCTCGATCGGCGCCCACACCCCGTTGACGCCAGCGTTGGCGAACACCACGTCGATGCGCCCGTATTCCTTCACCAGCTGCTCGACCGCCGCCTCCATCTCGTCCGGTTTCGAGATGTCGGCCAGCAGCACGGTCCCCTCCCCGCCCGCCTTGCGGATCTCCTCCACCACCTTGTCCAGGTCCTCGCGCGTGCGCCCGAGCGCCCCGATCCTGGCGCCCTCCTTCGCCAGCAGCAGCGCCGCCGCCCGCCCGATCCCCTCTCCCGCGCCGGTGATCAGCGCCACCCGTCCTTCGAGCTGCATCCTGCTCCTCCCTGGTTCCCGTGCTCCCTCGCGAAGCCCGGACCCCTCAGAGATTTTCGTACCAGCACACGAATCTGACCGGGTAATTCCCGTAGGGTCGAGGCATGCCTCGACCGGCAGATGCCAGCCCATGCGCTGGAAGCAGCCACTCGCGCCGGGCCGGCCTGTCTTCGGACTCGCATGCTCGCCCCTACGAAACGCGTCGTGCCATTCACCTCCAGAGTTCTTCATTACATGGCTACTTGAACCACCCCTCTTCCGGCCCCGTGAGCGCCCCGCCCGATGGCTGCCAGGTGGCGACCTCCTCGATGCGCCGGGCCAGCTCGAAGTCCTTGTCGGTGATCCCGCCCGCGTCGTGGGTGGTAAGCAGCACCTTGAGGCGCGGGTAGCTCAGGTGCAGGTCGGGGTGGTGCCACGCCGCCTCGCCCACGAAGCCGATGGCGTTGGCCAGCAGCAGCGTGCGCTGCCAATCCCCCGTCTCGAAGGTGCGGGTGAGGTGCCCCTCCTCGTGCTTCCACGCCGGCAGGTCGCGCTGGAGGCGCTCGGCGATCTCGCGGTCGGTGTAGGGGATGCTCATCGGCTGACGCTCCGGGGCTGAAAGGTGGGAACTGCAGGGGACAGGGAACAGCCTGCAAATAGCAACGGTCCCGCTGGCTGTCCCCTGTTCCCTAGGTCAGCGGAAAGCTCTCCATCCGTTCGTAGCGCGGCGGCCCCCCGCCCAGGTGGCTGCGGAAGAGGACGAACGAATCCACGGTCATCCGCCCGCCGAAGGGCCTCGCCGTCTGCACGTCGCGGCGCAGGTCGGCCGGCGGGTTGAGGCGGCTGAGGGTGAGGTGCGGCGAGAACTCCTTCTCCTCGGGCGCGAACCCGGCGTCCCGCGCCGCCTGCTCGACCTTCGCCGCCAGCGCGCGGATCTCGTCCCTCCCCTCGCCGACGCCGACCCACAGCACCGTCGCCCGCGCCGGCCGCGGGAACGCGCCCAGCCCGCCGAAGGAGAGCCCGAACGCCGGCCCGGCTCCGGTCTCCCGCAGCCCCTCCACCAGGCGCCGGTGCCGCTCCGCGTCCGTGTCGCCCAGGAAGCGCAGCGTCAGGTGCCAGTTCTGCGGCGGCACCGGCTTCCCCGGCACCCGCTCGCCGAACGTCGCGCGCAGGTGCGCCTCCAGCGCGCTCCGCACCTCCCCCGGGATCGGCACCCCCACGAACAACCGCCCCACGCTGGATCGATTCATCTTCCCCACCCTCGACAGGCTCTTGACGCACGAAGCCAGCCCTGATTACTCTCAAGGCGCAAGAAGAGATAACCTGTGGGGAGTAGCCCGCCGGCGGAAGCGTGATCGCGCCGCCGGCACCCGCGGGCCGTCAAGACGGGGCGTCCGGCAGGCGCCCCCGGCCCGCGGGGAGGCCCGGAGCGGACCTCGGCGAGACCACTACGACACGCAACGTGCCGTAGGGTCTCGCTTTTGTTTTGCCCTGCGGCCACACGCGGGAGGACACCTGGCGGACAGCAGCTGGTCCTGGGACGGCGGAGGGGCCTGCCAGCGTGGCGGGAACATTAGGGCACGCGCGTTGCCGGAACGCGTAACCGTCAACGGAGTAGGCAGATACGGCATCCGCGGGGCGGGATCGGCTGATCGTGACCGCGGGGCTTCGCACGCAACGGAGAGAACGATGAACAACGTGAAGGTCTTCCTGCTGATGGCGGCCATGACGGCCCTGCTCGGCGCGCTGGGGAGCGCGTTCGGCGGCCAGAGCGGGTTGATCATGGCGCTGGTCTTCGCCGGGCTGATGAACTTCGTGATGTACTTCGCCTCGGCGTCGATGGTGCTCCGGATGTACGGCGCCCGCGTGGTGGGGCCGCAGGAGGCGCCCGAGCTGTACGCCATGGTCGACCGGCTGCGGCAGCGCGCCGGCCTGCCGATGCCCACCGTGGCCGTGGCCCCGCACGCGCAGCCCAACGCCTTCGCCACGGGGCGCAGCCCCGAGCACGCGGTGGTCTGCGTCACCGAGGGGATCATGCAGATCGTCTCGCGCGAAGAGCTGGAGGGGGTGATCGCGCACGAGCTGGCGCACGTCAAGAACCGCGACATGCTCCTGCTGACGATCACCGCCACCCTGGCCGGCGCCATCAGCAACCTGGCGCACTTCGGCCTGTTCTTCGGCGGCGACGAGGACGACAACCCGGCGACGGGGCTGCTGATGGTGATCCTGGCCCCGATCGCCGCCATGCTCATCCAGCTGGCCGTCAGCCGCCAGCGCGAGTTCAAGGCCGACGCCGTGGGCGCCCAGATCAGCGGCCGCCCGCTGGGGCTGGCGAACGCGCTGCGCAAGCTGGACGCCGCCGCGCACCGGATCCCGATGCACGTCTCCCCCGCCGTGGCCCCGCTGGCCCAGGTGAACCCCCTGGCCGCGTTCGGCGGCGGCCTGACGAAGCTGTTCTCCACGCACCCGCCCACCGAGGAGCGCGTCGCCCGCCTGGAGGCGCTCGCCACGCGCACGGATCCGCGCCTGGCCGCCTGAGCGTATCACGGGGCGCGGGGGGACCCATCCCCCCGCGCCCTTTGCTTTTTCGCCGCGGAACACGCTTCGTAGAAACGCGGTTGCGAGCCGCATCGGCACCGGCCCGCGAAGCCTCGCCCGCGCCGGACTCCGCGTCCACGACGAAGGTTGTCGGCGAGGCTTCCTGCAGTTGTTGCCGCGGCTTCAGCCGCCCGGCAACGGCGCGAGGCCGGCCTCCACGGAGGAGACTCCATGCCCGCGACGAACGTCTTCCTCACCGGCGGCACCGGCTACATCGGCCGCCGCCTGGTCCCCGAGCTGCTGGCCCGCGGCCACACGGTGCGCGCGCTGGTCCGCCCCGGCTCGGAGGGGAAGCTGCCGCCCGGCTGCGAGCCCGTCGTCGGCGACGCGCTGGACCGGGCGACGTTCGCGCACCGGGTCCGCCCGGGCGACACCTTCGTCCAGCTCGTCGGCACCCCGCACCCCAATCCCCGCAAGGCCGCGGAGTTCCGCCGCGTGGACCTGGTCTCCGCCCGCGAGTCCGTGGCCGCCGCGAAGGCCGCCGGCGCGGCGCACTTCGTCTACGTGAGCGTGGCGCAGCCCGCCCCCGTCATGCGCGCCTACCAGGAAGTCCGCGCCGCGGGCGAGGCGATGATCCGCGAGGCGGGGCTCGACGCCACCCTCCTGCGCCCCTGGTACGTCCTGGGCCCCGGCCACCGCTGGCCGTACGCGCTGGTCCCGCTCTACCGGCTCCTGGAGCGCCTGCCGCCCACGCGCGACGGGGCCCGGCGCCTGGGGCTGGTGACGCTGGAGCAGATGGTCGCCGCGCTGGTGGAGGCCGCCGGGAACCCGGCGCGCGGCGTGCGGATTGTCCCCGTGGAGGAGATCCGCCGGGCGCGGCTGGCGCCCGTCGCCGCCGCGCCGTCCGCCCGGAACACCCCCGCCGGTGCCGCGCTATAAGCTCGCTCCCCCGGCGAACCCTGTGGAAGGCAGTGCCATGCTGATCAAGCACCCCGACGACATCCCGTCTTCCGAGATCACCCCGGAGCGGCTCCACCTGGACCGGCGCGAGTTCCTGGCGACCGCGGCGGCCGCCCTGGCCGTGGCCGCCGCGCCCGCGCTCGCCGCCGGCCAGGGCGCGTCCCGGGACCAGGAGGAGGACGCGCAGGAGAAGGACAAGCCGAACTCGTGGGAGCAGATCACCGGCTACAACAACTTCTACGAGTTCGGCACCGACAAGGAGGACCCCGCCCGGTATGCGCCGCGGCTCCTGCGCACCCGGCCGTGGACCGTGGTCGTCGACGGCCTCTGCCGCAAGCCGGGGCGCTACCTGTACGAAGACCTGGTGCGCCCCCACCGCGTGGAGCACCGCGTCTACCGGCTGCGCTGCGTGGAGGCGTGGTCGCTGGTGGTGCCCTGGGACGGGATTCCGCTGCGCGACGTGCTCCGCCGCGCCGAGCCGCTGCCGTCCGCCAAGTTCGTGGAGTTCACCACGCTGCACGACCCGCGGCAGATGCCGGGGCAGCGCCACGACGTGCTGGAGTGGCCGTACACCGAGGGGCTGCGCCTCGACGAGGCCATGCACCCGCTGACGCTGCTGGCGACGGGGATCTACGGCCGGGCGCTCCCGGCGCAGAACGGCGCGCCGCTGCGGCTCGTCGTGCCGTGGAAGTACGGCTTCAAGTCGATCAAGTCGATCGTGCGCATCCGCTTCACCGCCAGCCAGCCGCGCACCGCGTGGAACGTGGCCGCGCCCAACGAATACGGCTTCTACGCCAACGTGAACCCCCAGGTCGACCACCCGCGCTGGAGCCAGAAGCGCGAGCGCCGCATCGGCGAGTGGCTGAGGCGCCGGCCCACGCTCATGTTCAACGGCTACGCCGACCAGGTGGCCTCGCTGTACGCGGGGATGGACCTGCGCCGCAACTTCTGACCGTGCCGCTCTCCCCGCGCGCCGAGCGCGTCTCAAGCCGTCTGCTCAAGCCCGCCGTCTGGACCGGCGGGCTTCTGCCGCTCGCCCTGCTCGCCGGGGCGGTCCTCGCCGGGACCGTCTCCCAGGACCCGATCGAGGACGTGACGCACCGGACGGGGAAGGCCGCGCTCACGCTCCTCCTGGTCACGCTGTCGATCACCCCGCTCCGCCGGCTCAGCGGGTGGAACGGGATCGTGGCGGCGCGGCGGCCGCTGGGGCTCTTCGCCTTCTTCTACGCCTGCCTGCACCTCCTCGTCTACCTCTTCGACCAGTCGTTCTCCTGGGGCTTCGTCGTGGAGGACGTGGCCGAGCACCCGTACGTGACGGCGGGCGCGGCCGCGCTGGGAATTCTGGTCCCCCTGGCCGTCACTTCCACGAAGGGATGGATCCGCCGGCTCGGAAAAGGCTGGCAGAAACTCCACCGTCTCGTTTATCTTGCGGTGGGCCTCGGCGTCATCCACTTCCTGTGGGGAGTGAAGAAGGACGTCCGCGAGCCCCTGATCTACGCCGCGGTGTTCGCCGCGCTGATGGCCTTCCGCCTCCCGCTGCTGCGCGGGAAGAAGCCGCGGAAGGCGGCACGGCGGCCTGAAACCGCGGTCCACACCCCGGCGTAGGTGCCCGGGCCGGAACCCCCGGCCGTGGCCGAGCAAGCGTTGCAAGGAGCCTCGATGAGCCCCGAGACCTACCTGACCATCGTCATGGTCACCGCCATCCTCACCTGCGGCGGCGTCCTGATCTTCCGCCCGATCTCCAGGCGGCTCGGCGCGCTCCTGGAAGTCATGACGCAGCAGAAGATGAAGACCGGGGCGGCGGAGCCGGGCGAGACGGCGCGCATCCGCGAGCTCCTCGTCTCCATCGACAGCCGGCTGACGCTCCTGGAGGAGCGCCAGGACTTCGCGGAGGCCCTGATGTCGGCCGGCGACACCAAGCTGCTCTCCATCCAGAGCGCGCAGCACGCGCAGGAGCGCAACAACTAGCGGCACACCCGTTCAGCGTACCGGCAGCCCCAGGGGGCCTCGCGGACGCGAGGCCCCTTCTTCTTTCGGTTGGATCGATTGGATCGGCGGACGAGAAAGGCAGGTGGCGATGAGAGCGACTTCCGGCGGTGCGAAGCCCTGATCCGCGATCCCGCGGGTCCGGGGGAGTTCGATGCAGGACGATTGAGCGCGCACCCGCGAGAGCGGGAGGCCGGGTGCGCATCCACCACAATGACCGAGGAGGACCGGGCGGGGTGCCGCTCCGGTCCGGAGGATGGTATCTTCATGTCGCGCATGGCTTTCCTGAACGCGAGGCTCCGGGCCTCGCCCGGCGCCCTTCCCTGGCGCCCCCGCGCCGCGGCCGCCCCGGGCCGGCGGCGGCGCGGGATCCTCTTCGCGCACGAGGCCGGGCGGCTCCTGCGCCTGGCCGGCCCGATCGTCGTGAGCCAGCTCGCGGCGATCGGGATGACCCTCACCGACACGCTGATGGTGGCCCCGCTGGGGCCCGAGGCGCTGGCGGGCGTGGCGGTGGCCGCCTCGTTCCACATCGTCACCATCGTGCTGTGCACCGGCACGGTGCTGGGGATGGGGCCGCTGGTGAGCCAGGCGTTCGGCGCCGGCGACCGCGCCGAGTGCCGCCGCGTGCTGGTGCAGGGACTCTGGGTGGCCGCGCTCCTGGCGCTGCCGATCACGGCGGTGACGGCCGCGGGCCGGCCGCTGGCGCACCTGCTCGGGCAGGCGCCCGCGGTGGCCGACGGCGCGGGCGACTTCCTGCTGGCCCTGTCGGGCGGCGTGGCGCCCACGCTGTTCTTCGTGGCCTTCCGGCAGTACCTGGAGGGGATGGGGATCACGCGCGTGGCCATGGTCCTCTCCTTCCTGGGGCTCGTCGTCAACGCGCTGGGCGACTGGGCGCTGATCTACGGCGTCCCCGGCGTGGTCGCGCCGCTGGGGGTGATGGGGTCGGGGCTCGCCACCACGCTGGTGCGCTGGTGCATGCTGGCCGCGCTGGTCGTCTACATGGCCCGGCGGGCGGACCTCACCCCCTTCGGGCGCGAGAGCCTCAGGCCGGTGTGGGCGCGCATCCGCCGCATCGTCTCGATCGGCGTGCCGGTGGGGGCCACCATGGCGGCCGAGGTGGGGATCTTCGCGCTCGCCGCCGTGATGATGGGGTGGCTGGGCGCGGTGCAGCTCGCCGCGCACCAGGTGACCATGAACCTGGCCTCGGGCACCTTCATGGTGGGCGCGGGGGTCAGCCTGGGCGGGTCGATCCGGGTGGGGCACCACATCGGCGCCCGGAACCCGCGGGCGGTCCGGCGGGCGGTGCTGGTCACCTACGGGCTCAGCCTGGGCTTCATGGGCCTGTGCGCCGTGCTGTTCCTGGCCGTTCCCGAGGCGCTGATCGGCCTCTTCACGAAGGACCCGGGGGTGGTGGCCTACGGCGCGCAGCTGCTCTTCATGGCCGCGCTCTTCCAGGTGTTCGACGGGGCGCAGGTCACCGGGCTGATGGTGCTGCGCGCCGCCGCCGACACCCGCGCGCCGATGCTGCTCACCGTGGTCGGCTACTGGGCGGTGGGGCTGCCGGTGGCGTACCTGCTCGGCTTCCACACCCCGCTGCGGCACGTGGGGATCTGGACCGGGCTGGTGGCGTCGCTGATGGTGGTGAGCGTGCTGCTCGCCTGGCGCGTGCGCCGGGTGATCTGGCGGCGCCCCCTGGCGTACTCCATCGCCCCTGCGCCTCGCGCCGAAGCGCCGGAGGCCGCGCTGGCGATGGGCGACTAAAGAGAAAAGCATCACACGGAGTCAACGGAGTCAACGGAGAACAGAAGGGGTTCTCTGTTGACTCCGTTGACTCCGTGTGAGACATGCAGTTCGGATGGGCCGCCGGGCGAAACCCGAAGCCGCCCGATCCCGTTCTCCCCATTCGACATCCATCACCTCTACCTCGGGTCCGACCTCCCATCGTGATCTCTCCGCAGTCCCCTGCCGCGCATGCGAGCGCCGGCCGCACGACCGGGCGGCCCGCCGAAGACGCGCGGCAGACTCCGTTTAAACCCTCCAGAGCCGGGGCGCATCAGAGTGCTCGCGGGTCGGACGGACGACACCCTCACCCGGTCGGAATCGATGGCGACGATGCTGGTTGAGCAGGGCAGTCCGACCGCGAACGCCGACGTGGTGCGGCGGGCGCAGGAGGGCGACGTCGCCGCCTTCGAGCAGCTCTACCGCGAGAACCTGAACCGGGTGTACGCGATCTGCCTGCGCATCTCCGGAGACGGGATGCGGGCCGAGGAGCTCACGCAGGACGTGTTCGTCCGCGCCTGGGAGAAGCTCGCCCAGTTCGAGGGGAAGAGCGCCTTCTCCACCTGGCTGCACCGCCTGGCGGTGAACGTCTGCCTGGGCGAGCGGCGCTCCGAGGGGATCCGGGCGGGGAAGGTGTTCGCCACCGACGAGCTGGAGGCGTTCGAGACGCCCACCCGGCCGCCGGATCCCGGCGAGGCGCTCGACCTGGAGCGGGCCATCGCCACGCTCCCGCCGGGGGCGCGCGCGGTGTTCGTCCTCCACGACGTGGAAGGCTACAAGCACGAAGAGATCGCCCGGATGCAGGGGTCCGCGGTGGGCACCTGCAAGGCGCAACTCCACCGGGCGCGCAGGCTCTTGAGGGAGGCACTGGGACGATGATCACGCACGAACAGGCCCTGGAGCGGCTGGACGACTTCGCCGGCGGCGAGCTGCCGGACCGGGAGCGCCGCGCCGTGCAGCTCCACCTGCAGACCTGCGCCGAGTGCCGCGCCGAGGTCGACGCGCTCCGCTCGCTGCTGGACGAGGCGCGCTTCCTCCCCCGCGAGATCGCTCCCGGCCGCGACCTCTGGGCGGGGATCGAGTCACGGCTGGAGCCGCGCGGGGGCGCGAAGGTGATCCCGCTGCGCCCCCGCTCCGCCTGGGCGCCGCCGCGCTGGATGACGCTGGCCGCCGCCGCCGTGGTGCTCATGATCGGCACCTCGGTGACGACCATGTTCTTCATGCAGCGCGGCGGCGACCCGGCCCCGGACAGGCTGCCCGGGATCGTGGCCGACCAGCCCGCCGCGCCGACGACCACCGCGCTGGTGGCGCTGCAGCCGGCCGAGGCCGAGTACCAGAAGGCCATCGACGACCTGGCCGCCGTGCTGGAGACGCGGCGGAGCCGGCTCGCCCCCGAGACGGTCGCCACGCTGGAGCGGAACCTCCGCATCATCGACCAGGCGATCGCCGAGAGCCGGGCGGCGCTCGAGCGCGACCCGTCGAGCCGCGAGCTGGCGCAGATGCTCTCCGCCGTCTACGACACCAAGGTGCGGATGCTCCAGCAGGCGGTGGAGCTCTGAGGGCGAAGTGCGAAGTGTGTTAGTCCTTAGTGCTTAGTCCTTAGTAGACACCACTGGGCACTGGGCACTAAGACACTAAGGACTAAGGACTGTTGTTATCCCGATCCGAACGAGGGAGAGAACCCCCGATGAAGGCTAAGATCATGGTCCCGGCCGTCCTCGCCGCCACGCTGGCGGCGGCGGGGAGCGCGGGAGCACAGGAGCGGGTGGACCAGCGCCGGAGCACCGGCCCCACCGGGGTGGTGGAGATCCACAACGTCGCCGGCTCGGTGCGCGTGGTGGGCTGGAGCCGCAACGAGGTGCACGTCACCGGCGAGCTGGGGCGCGGCACCGAGCGGCTGGACCTGGTCCCCGAGGGCGACCGGCTGGTGGTGCGGGTGGTGCTCCCCCGCCGCGGCAGCTCGCGCGGCTCCGACATCGAGGTGCGCGTCCCCGCCCGCAAGACGGTGCGCATCCACACGGTGAGCGCCGACGTCGAGGCGCGCGACCTGGCCGGCGACGTGGAGGCCCGCGCCGTGAGCGGCGACGTGGTCGCCCGGGGCCGCCTGCGCGAGGTGTTCGTGCAGTCGCGCAGCGGCGACGCCACCTTCGACGGGCAGGCCGAGCGCGTGCACGCCGAGTCGGTGAGCGGCGACGTGAGCGTGGCCGGCACCGTGCGCGACCAGGTGGAGGCCACCAGCGTGAGCGGCAACGTGGGCGTCACCGCATCCACCGGCGAGGTGCGGGTGAACTCGGTGAGCGGGGGGGTGGAGGTGGGCTCCATGCGCGGCCGCGCCGAGGTCTCCACCGTGAGCGGCGACCTGCGCCTCTCCGGGCGGCAGATCGAGGGCTCGTTCCAGACCGTCTCGGGCAACGTCTTCGTCTCGGGCGACCTGGCCCGCGACGGCACCACCACCATCGAGAGCCACAGCGGCACCGTGGACGTGCGCCTGGCCCCGCCGCTCAGCGTCACGGGCGACGTCACCACCTTCAGCGGCACCATCACCAACGACCTCCCCGGCGCGCGGATCACCCGCCAGTCGCGCCGCGAGCAGCGCTTCACGGTGGGGCGCGGCGAGGCGAGGCTCAGCATCCGCACCTTCAGCGGCGACGTGAAACTCGGCTCGCGGTGACCCCGTAGGAGGCGGCTGAATCCGGTTCAGCCGCCTCTTTTTCTTTCCCGGAGCACCGTCCGATGCTGGGCATCCTCCTCCTTTCCGCCGCCGTGTCCCTCCCTCAGAACGGCGGCGGCGACGACCCCTCCCCGAAGCTCGACGCCTACCGGCTCACCCCCACGGTGGGGGCCCCCACCCTCGACGGAAAGCTGGACGACCCGGTCTGGGCCGCGGCCGACTCGATCGGCGGCTTCATCCAGCGCGACCCCGACGAGGGGCAGCCGGCGAAGTTCCCCACCGTGACCCGGGTCGCCTTCGACCACTCCGCCGTCTACGTGGGCGTCCGCGCCTTCGACCCCGAGCCGCGGAAGATCGTGGCCCAGCTCACCCGGCGCGACGAGGACTCGTCGTCGGACTGGCTGCTGGTGGCCTTCGACTCGCGCCACGACCTGCGCACGGCCTACGTCTTCACGGTGAACCCGGCGGGGGTCAAGCGCGACTTCACCATCGTCGACGGGCAGAACGACGACGTGGGGTGGGACGCGGTGTGGGACGTGGCGGTGGAGCGCGACGAGCACGGCTGGACGGCCGAGTTCCGCATCCCGCTCTCGGCGCTGCGCTTCTCGCCGGGCGGCGACGGGGTGTGGGGGTTCGAGGTCGCGCGGGTGGTGCAGCGCGCCAACGAGCAGAGCTTCTGGGCCCCCCTGCGCCGCGACGACTCGCGCGTGGTGGCCCGCTTCGGCGAGCTGCACGGGATGACGGGGCTCCCCTCGCCGCGCCGCCTGGAGCTGCTCCCCTACATGCTCTCGGGCGTCACCCGCGCGCCGGGTGACGGGGCGGACCCGTTCTACTCGGCGAGCGACTGGCGGGGCTCGGCGGGGATGGACGTCAAGTACGGGGTGACCTCGGACCTGACGCTGGACGCCACGGTGAACCCCGACTTCGGGCAGGTGGAGGCCGACCCCAGCCAGGTGAACCTCACCCAGTACGAGACCTTCTTCCCCGAGAAGCGCCCCTTCTTCACCGAGGGCGCCGACATCTTCCGCTTCGGCATCGGCCTGGGCGACGGCGACGGCGGGAACGAGTCGCTCTTCTACTCGCGCCGCATCGGCCGGGCGCCGCACTACGGGGTCGACGCCGAGTTCGCCGACGTGCCGGGAGAGACCAACATCCTGAGCGCGGCCAAGCTCTCGGGGCGCGTGGGCCGCGGCTGGTCGGTCGGCGCGCTGGGGGCGCTCACGGCGCAGGAGCGGGCCCGGGGGATCGACGACGCGGGCGGGCGCTTCTCGCAGGTGGTGGAGCCGCTCACGGGGTTCGGGATGCTGCGCGGCCGGCGCGACGCCAACGGCGGGCGCACGCAGTACGGCTTCGTGGGCACCGGCGTCTTCCGCCGGCTGGACGGCACCGGGATCGAGGACCTGCCGGGGACCGCGCTGGCGGGCGGGGTGGACGCCTCGCACCGCTGGGGGAACGACGCCTGGATCGCCTCGGGGTACCTGCTGGGCTCCACGGTGCGCGGGAGCGAGGCGGCGATCGTCGGGCTGCAGCAGTCGCCCGCGCGCTACTTCCAGCGCCCCGACGCGGGCCACGTGCGGCTCGACTCGGCGGCCACCTCGCTCTCGGGGTTCGCGGCGAGCTGGCAGCTGGCCAGGGTGAAGGGGAGCGTGCAGGGCGGCCTGCTGGGGATGGTGCGCTCGCCGGGGTTCGAGACCAACGACCTGGGCTTCATGCGCGAGGCCGACCAGGTCACCAACGTCGCTTATCTCGGCTACCGCAGCTTCAAGCCGGGGAAGGTCTTCCGCGGCTTTGGGGTGAACACCAACCTCTGGAACACGCAGACCTTCGGGTGGGAGAACACCTCCACGGGCGGCAACGTGAACGGGTGGGGGGACTTCCTGAACTACTGGGGGATGTACTGGGGCGTCGAGCGCGGGGTGGCGGCGTGGAGCAACGGCTCGCTGCGCGGCGGACCGCTCATCCGGCGGCCGGGCTCGACCAGCGGGTGGGCCGGCTTCTATTCCGACGGGCGCAAGCGGGTGAACGGCGGGGCCGACTTCAACTGGTGGACCGAGGACGACACCGACGGCTGGCGCTACAACGTGTCCTTCAACCTGGGGGTGCGCCCGACGGCGGCCACGCGGATCTCGCTGTCGCCCTTCTACTCGCGCAACCGGAGCGCCTGGCAGTTCGTGGACGCGCCCGGCGACGCGGCCGGGGCGACGCACTACGTGTTCGGCGGGCTGGACCAGCGCACGCTGGGGGTGTCGGCGCGCTTCAACCAGACCTTCTCGCCCACGCTGTCGCTGCAGGTGTACGCGCAGCCCTTCATCAGCGACGGCTCGTTCGCCGACTTCCGCGAGGTGGCGGACCCGCGGGCGAAGGACTTCGCGGAGCGCTTCGCGCCGCTCGGCGAGGCGGGGACGCGCCCGGAGGGGTGGAGCTTCGACGACCCGGACTTCAACTACCGGGCGCTCAACCTGAACGCGGTGCTGCGCTGGGAGTACCGGCTGGGCTCCACGCTCTTCGTGGCCTGGTCGCACTCGCGCGACGGCGCGGCGGACGGCGGCACCGGCCGCTTCCGCCCCGGGGAGGACTTCGACGAGCTGTGGCGCTACCCGGCAACGAACGTGCTGCTGGTGAAGGTGAACTGGTGGATGAGCCTGTGAGTGCGAAGTGCGAGGTGCGAAGTGCGAAGTGCGCGCGCCTCGGCGGGCGTTTGCGCGGCGGCGGGGGCCCTCTCCCGCCGCCTTGGAGCGGCAACCCTCTCCCAAGTCCGGGAGAGGGTGGACTCGATGGGGCTCGGTGCGTGGGCCGGCTGTTCCCTATCCCCTGCGGTTGCGTGAGGGATGCGCGCCCGACAGGGCCGGGACGCCGCCGCCACAGGGGGTATCGTGGCGGCGGTGGCCCGGCGCCGTTGGGCACAGTGGTATCGTGCCCTACGGCGCGCGCAGCCCGGCCCCCTCCAGGGGGACACGCCCAAATCCGTAGTTCGCAGTTCTTTGATCGTAGTCGAATCCCGATGAATCCAACCCGGAGGACGTCGATGCGACACCACGTGATCCTCCCGCTGGCGCTGGCGGCGGCTTCGCTGGTCGCCACGCGGGGCGAGGCGCAGCGGACGGAACGGTTCACCCTGGACGGCTCGCGCGTGGCGGTCTACAACCTGGCCGGCGAGGTGCGGGTGGAGCCCGGCTCGGGGTCGGAGGTGGTGGTGGAGGTCACGCGCGGCGGGAGCGACGCGGGGGAGCTGCGCGTGCGCGAGGGCGAGACCGACGGCGCCGCTTCGCTGGTGGTGCTCTACCCCGACGACCGCGTCGTCTACCCGCGGATGGGGCGCGGCTCCAACACGGAGATGTCCGTGGAGCGCGACGGGACGTTCGGGCGGTCGGGCCGCGTCCTGGGCGGGCGGCGGGTGCGCATCCACGGCTCGGGGTCGGGGACGGAGGCCTGGGCGGACCTGCGGGTGCTGGTGCCCGCCGGGCGCACGGTGTCGGTCAACCAGGCCGTGGGGCGGGTGGAGGTGTCGAACGTGCACGGCGACCTGCGCGTCAGGGGCGCCGCGGCGTCGATCCACGCGCTCGGGACGCGCGGGAGCCTGAACCTGGACACCGGCTCGGGCGGGATCGAGGTGCGCGACGCGCAGGGCGAGATCGTGCTCGACACCGGCTCGGGCGGGGTGCGCGTGAGCGGCGTGAGCGGGCCCCGGCTGAGCGTGGACACGGGGAGCGGCGGGGTGGTGGGCTCGGGGCTCGACGTCGAGAACCTCCACGTGGACGTGGGCTCGGGCGGGGTGCGCCTGGACGCGGTGGACGCGCGGGACATCCTGATCGACACCGGGAGCGGCTCGGTGGAGCTGTCGCTGCGCGGCGACGTGAACCGGGCGCGGATCGACACGGGCTCGGGCGGGGTGACGCTGGGGGTGCCGGCGGGCTTCGGGGCGGAGCTGGACATCGACACCGGCTCGGGCGGGATCGACGTGGACGTGCCGGCCACCGTGCGCCGCGCCGGGCGCTCGCACTTCACCGGCACCATCGGCGACGGCAACGGCCGCGTGGAGATCGACACCGGCTCCGGCGGCGTTCGCGTCCGCCGCAGCTGAGCGAGCCGGCTTCGAACAGAAAACGACAAGCCTCACGCAGAGACGCAGAGACACAGAGGGGTTCTCTCTGCGCCTCTGCGTCTCTGCGTGAGACAAGTCTTTTCCAATCTGGTGATCACCGGCAGCCGGGGCCGATCGGGAGGCGCAGGACGACGGTGCCGTGGGGGCGCTCGGCGGGGCGGAGGGTGAGGTCGTCCTGCAGGCGGCGGAACTGGGCGTTGGCGATGTAGAAGAGCGAGTCGCCCACCACCACGCCGGTCGTGGGGTCCACGTAGGCGGGGTGGCTGCGCTCCAGCACCTCGGCGGCGACGATGGAGTCGCCCGCGGGCGAGAGGACGAAGCGGGTGACCTGCTGGAAGTGCGCCATCCGCTGCACGGCGACCAGCGAGCCGGGGCAGGCGTACAGCCCGTCGACGTCCGCCATGGCGACGGCGGGCGGGTGGCGCAGCGGCTCCATGCGCCCGGTGCGCGGGTCGACGACGCTGATCCCCTCCAGGTGGGCCGCGTAGAGCCGCGACTCGTCGGGCGAGAGGGCGATGCCGTTGCCCCAGTGGAAGCGCGGGCCGCGGGCCAGCGGCTCCAGCGCGTCCGCCCCCGCGCGCAGGCGCCAGACGGCGTTGCCGTGCACGTCGGTGACGTAGAGGTCGCCGCGGGAGGAGACCGCCAGGTCGTTGAAGAGGTGCGCCCCGCGGTCCGGCGGCGCGTGGCGGGCGACTTCGCGGCCGGTGCGCAGGTCGTAGCCGCGGAGCGAGGTCCACCCCCCGGTGCCGCCGTAGGTGCGCGGCGCGGCGGTGTCCCATGTGGTCTCCAGCACCCACAGCCGGCGGCGCGGCGCATCCACTTTGATCCCGATCACCCTCCCCTTCTCTTCCATCGCCGCGAAGTCGCGCACCGAGCCGTCCGGGGCCACGCGGACCACCTCGTGGTGCGCGAGCGAGCCCAGGTACCACGCGCGCTCCACCGGGTCGTAGGCGATGCTCTCGGGGAGCAGGTCGGGATCGCCCAGCGCCAGGGCGGTGTCGCTGCGCACCAGCGGGGCGGCGTTCGCCGCGAGGCGGTCGGCGAGGCCGCGGAAGGCGGCGGAGCCGCGCAGCGCGGTGAAGGCGGTGTCGCGCATCACCGGCACGCCCAGCCCCATCGGCGCCAGGCGCTCCAGCGTGGCCAGCGCGCGGACGGTGTCGCCGGTCAGCGCGTAGGCGCGCGCGAGCTCGTAGATGAGCAGCGGATGGTTGGACGTGAGCCGGTCGAGCGTCTGCAGGTGGCGCAGCAGCTCCGGGTGCGCGCCCGCGCCGTACGCCTCGCGCATGCGCCCGAGCACCTCGATCGCGTCCTCCTGCGCCACGGGCGTCTGCGCGCGTGCGGATGGCGGTCGGCAGGCGGACACCGCGACGAGGGCGAGGATCGGGAGGATGCGGCGCACGGGGACGCTCCGGCAGGGGAGAGGCTCGATGAAACGAGCGAATCCTAACTGCCCTCACGCACATTGAGGAACAGGCGTTCTGTTAGGCGTGGATGAAGGCGGATTCGAAGTGGATCAAGCCGGCGGATTCACTTCCTGCCGCTGCACCAGACCCCGCACACGACCCCACTCCAGCCAGTGCGCGATCATGCGCGATAGCTCACCGCGTTCTTCGGACGGAACGGGGTTCTCTCCGGTGATGGCGCGCAGGGCCCAGAACCAGTTCCGCCCGGTTCGTTCCAGATCGTTCAAGAGGACCGGCAGGACATCCGGACCGAGACCAATGATCTGCTGATAGGCGGAATGCATGAACAGTGTAGTCGGCGATGATTCGTGCTCCGTCTCTCGCTGCCACACTTCCACCAGTTCGCGGAAGCGTCGCGCGACGGCATCTCTCGCCGGCGGATCGATCGCCTCGACGGCCGGGTCGTCGGGTTCCGGAGAAGCAGCCATCTTTAGCCTGGACGTGCAGCGGCTTAGGTTGAAGCAGGTAACGAGCGCTTGGCAACGCTATGAGTCCGAATCGGCATACACAAGCTCGCACCCTCCCCGCCCTGATGCTCCTGCTCGCCGCCTGCGGGGCGCCGCAGGGGGCGACGCGGGCGCGGGACGAGATCCGGCCGCTGGGGCCGGCGGGGGCGCCGGCGAGCGCGTTCCCCGCGGCGGCGCGGCCGGTGGCGGAGATCGTCACCGACACCTGGAGCAGCGAGGAGGCCCGCGACCGCGCCGGCGAGGCCGACACGGTGATGCGGCTGCTGGGCGTGCGCCCCGGGATGCGCGTGGCCGACGTGGGCGCCGGGAGCGGCTACTACACGGTGCGCCTCTCGCCGCGCGTGGGGCGCTCCGGCCGCGTCGTCGCGCAGGACATCGTCCCCGCGTACCTGGAGCGGCTGCGCGAGCGCGTGCGGCAGGCGCGGCTGGAGAACGTCACCCTGGCCCTCGGCGAGCCGCACGACCCGCGGCTGCCCCCCGCCTCGGCCGACCTGGTGCTGCTGGTGCACATGTATCACGAGGTCGAGCAGCCGTACGCCTTCCTGTACAACCTGCGCCTGGCGCTCGCCCCGGGCGGCCGCGTGGCCGTGGTCGACCTGGACCGCCCCACGCAGCGCCACGGCACGCCCCCGGCGCTGCTGCGCTGCGAGATGGCCGCGGTGGGATACGAGCAGTCGGCCTTCCGCGCGCTCCCCGCCGGGAGCGGCTACCTGGCGGTGTTCACCGCGCGCCCCGGCCCGGCGCCGCGCCCGGCGGACATCCGCGCCTGCCCCGCGCCATAGGGGTCCGTCCGCACCGGGAGACGCCCGCTTCGCCCCGCGCAGAGCGCCGTTCGCACCGTGCGGGTTGACGCGGAGCGCACCTTCGTACATCGTTCACCTGCTAAGAAACTCGCACCCGGGTTCCGCGCAACGATTTCAGGCCGGGCGGCATCCAACGCATCGGCTTTCCTCTTTTCCTCCCGTTCGGCACTCACCCTCACCCTCTCCGCAGGAGCAGTTCCGTGAAACGATTCTTCACCTTCGCGCTGTGCGCGGGCGTGGCCGGCTGCGCGTCCGCGCAGGCGGCGCGGCCCGCCGCCGCGCCGCCGCAGCAGGCCGGCGCGCAGCGCACGGCCGCGGCGGCCCCGGGCGCGCGCCCGGCCGGCGCCCCCGCCCAGGAGGCGCGCCCCGCCAGCCCCTTCAAGCCGTGGGCCGAGGTCACCCGCGACGCCACCCGGCGCCAGGGGTGGTTCGACACCTACGAGAAGGGCGACGCGCTCTACCTGGCCATCCCCGCCGACCGGCTGGGGAAGGACTTCCTGATCAGCTACCAGATCGCGCAGGGGATCGGCGCCAACGGCCTCTTCGGCGGCACCATGCTCAACATCTTCGAGGGGAGCGTGGTGGCGCTGGAGCGGCACGGCGACCGGGTGTTCCTGGTGCGCAAGCCGGTGCGCTTCACGGGCCCGCAGGGCTCGCCCACCGAGCAGGCGGTGAACCTCACCTTCAGCCCCAGCGTGCTCGAGTCGGCCAAGATCGAGTCGATCGGCGAGGGCGGCATGCTCCTCGTCAACATCTACGACTGGGTGGTCTCGGACCTCTCGGGCGTGGGCGAGCGGGTGCGCTTCGCGGCGGCCCAGCCGCAGCAGCTGCAGAGCCCCGCGGGCCCGCCCCCGGTGCCGCTGGAGAAGGGGCGCAGCTACGTGGAGAGCGTGAAGGCGTTCCCCTCGAACGTGAACATCCGCGCCAAGCTCACCTTCCGCCCCTCGCAGGCGGCGGGGATCACCTCGGTGCCCGACGGGCGCTACATCCCCGTGACCGTGGCCTACACGCTGGCGCCGCTCCCCGAGCAGCCGATGACGCCGCGCGAGGCGGACGACCGCGTGGGCTACTTCCTGACCGCGCGCAAGGACTTCTCGACCTTCGAGGACAACTTCTTCCGCCGCTACGTCAACCGCTGGCGCCTGGAGCCGGGCCGCCAGGTGGAGGGCGGCCTGTGGGAGCCCAGGGAGCCGATCGTCTACTACCTGGATCCCAACATCCCGGTGGAGTACCGCCCCTACATCAAGGCGGCGGTCGAGGCGTGGAACGTGGCGTTCGAGGCGGCGGGGTGGAAGAACGCCATCCGCGCCGAGATGCTCCCCGAGGGCGCCGACGCCGAGGACCTGCGCTACGCCACCATCCGCTGGAACGTCTCCGACCAGCCGGGCTACGGCGCCATCGGGCCCTCGATCGTGGACCCGCGCACGGGTGAGATCCTGGACGCCGACATCCTGATGGAAGCCAACATGATCAACGGCTTCCGCCGCGACTGGCGCACCGTGGTGACCCCGTCGGCGGCGATCGAGGAGGTGCTGGGCGGCACCGACGGCGTGGGCGAGCGCGCCGCCCTGGCGGCCGAGATCGGCGCGCAGGGGACGCTGCTGCGCACCCTGCTGGTGGAGGCCGGCGTGATCGGGCCGCGCGACCCGGTGCCGATGGACTACGTGGGGCAGGCGATCAAGTGGGTGATGATGCACGAGGTGGGTCACACGCTGGGGCTGCGCCACAACTTCCGCTCCTCGTACGACACGCCGCTGGACCGGCTGAACGACCGCGGCTGGGCCGAGCAGAACGGGGTGTTCAGCTCGGTGATGGAGTACCCGGCGCTGAACCTGCCGGAGCGCGGCCGGGTGGGCTACGCCTACAACCCGGGCGTGGGCAGCTACGACCGCTGGGCGATCTCGTACGGCTACACGACCGACGAGGCGCGCGCGGCGCGGCTGGCGCGCGAGGCGGCGCTCCCCGGACACGCCTTCGGCACCGACGAGGACTCGGGCGGCCCCGGGGCGCTGGACCCCACGGTGAACATCTTCGACCTGGGGCAGGACCCGCTGGGCTGGGCCCGCGCCCGCGCCGACGTGATCCGGGGGATCTGGCCCAAGCTGCCGCAGTACGTGCTGGCCGACAACACCCGCTACGCCGAGCTGACCGACGCCTTCAACGGGCTGATGAACCAGTACGGCCGCACCCTGGCCGTGGGCGTGAAGTACATCGGCGGGCAGTACGTGAACCGCGACCGGGTGGGCGACCCGAGCGGCCGCGCGCCGTTCGTGGCGGTGCCCAAGGCCAAGCAGCGCGAGGCGCTCCAGTTCGTGACGCAGTACGGCTTCAGCGAGAGCTCGTTCGCGATCCCGCAGAGCCTGCTGGCGAGCTTCGGCGCCAACCGCTGGACCCACTGGGGGAACACCAACAACTACAACGGCCGCATCGACTACCCGCTCACCGAGCTGGTGCTGGGGGCGCAGCGCTCGCTGCTGAACCAGCTCACCTCGACGGCGACCTTCGCGAAGATGCGCGACGGGGAGCTGAAGTTCGGCAGCGCGGGCACGCTCACCACGGCCGAGCTGATGGGCGAGCTGACGCGGGCGGTGTGGAGCGAGGCGTACGCCGGTTCGCGCAACATCACCGTGATGCGGCGCGAGCTGCAGCGCGCCTACCTGGACCGCATGACGGAGATGGTGGCGCAGCGGCAGGCCGGCCTGCCGGGCGACGCGCGCGCCGTGGCCCGCGCCTCACTGGTGGACCTGCGCGGCCGCGTCTCGGGCGCGCTGGCGTCGGGCGGCATCGACGCCATGACCCGGGCGCACCTGACCGAGTCCCGCGCCCGCATCGACAAGGCGCTGGAGGCCGGGCTGGACGTGGAGCTGGGGCGGTAAGCGGCTTCGCGAGCACCTGGAGCCGGGCCGGGTCTTCGGACGGCCCGGCAGACGGTTGACGGAGGGCGGCATCCCGCGAGGGGTGCCGCCCTTCGCTCATGGGGTGGTCTGAAAAGTCTCATACCGGATTCCAGGAATCAGTGTGCAATCCGGTCCTTTCGCGAACCATGTCATTCCGAGCGGCGCCGCAGCACCGATCCGGATTCCACACCTCGGCTGGGCGGCGCCCGAGGAATCCACTCACCCCGCCCGGACGCTGGCTCCCTGCATCGGTCCGGCCTCCTGCCGGCCGCGAGTAGATTCCTCGGGAGCCCGGCCGACTTCGGTGGCGAACGCGAGATCGGCGCATCGGGCTCCACTCGGAATGACAGCTTCCCAATGCACAGCGAATCTCGAAAAACGGTATCACACGGAGAAACAGAGAAACAGAGGATCGGGTTCTCCGTTCCTCTGTTTCTCAGTGTGATTCCAATCTTTCGACTTTTCGAGCCAGAACGACGGGGTGTTGCGGCGTGGCGTATCTTCAGGGTCGGTGAGCACCCCGATTTCGATGGAGCAGATGAGCGAAGGCGAGCGGCGGCCGGCGCACCACGGGGCGGATGGGAAGTTCCGCATCCCCTGGCCGATGGAGGCGGGGGACGAGCGGCGCGGGGGCGGCAGCCTCCTGCGCTGGCAGTGGGAGCGGCTCACGCGCGGGGTGCCGCCGGACCCTCCGCGCGGCGCGCTCCCCGTCGTCCCGCACCGGGTGGCGCGGCCGCGCGCGCCGGCGGGTGAGGCCCGCATCACCTGGGTGGGGCATGCGACCTTTCTCGTCCAGGCCGGCGGGCTCAACCTCCTCACCGACCCGGTCTGGAGCAGGCGCGCCTCGCCGCTGCAGTGGCTGGGGCCGGCCCGCTTCGCGCCGCCGGGCGTTCCGTTCGACGAGCTCCCGCCGGTCGACGCGGTCCTCCTCTCGCACGACCACTACGACCACTTGGACGAGGGGACGGTCGAGCGGCTGCGCGAGCGCCCCGGCGGCGGGCCGCGCTGGATCGTGCCGCTGGGCTACCGCGACTGGTTCGCGGAGCGCGGCGTCGCCGGCGTCACCGAGCTGGACTGGTGGGACGAGGCGGAGGTCGCGGGGGAGGCGGGGACGGCGCGGGTGGTCTGCGCGCCCACGCAGCACTGGACGCGCCGCCGGCTGCGCGAGCTCAACGACCGGCTGTGGGCCTCGTACGCGGTGCTGCTGCCGGACGGGCGGCGGGTCTACTTCGGGGGCGACAGCGGCTACTTCGCCGGGTTCGCGGAGATCGGGCAGCGGCTGGGGCCGTTCGACGCGCTGCTGCTGCCGATCGGGGCGTACGAGCCGCGCTGGTTCATGCGGCCGGCGCACATGAACCCGGAGGAGGCGGTGCGCGCCTACGGCGACCTGGGCGGCCGGGGCGCCTTCGTGGCGATGCACTGGGGCACCTTCCGGCTCACCGACGAGGACCCGCTGGAGCCCCCCGGCCGCACCCGCGACGCCTGGCGCGCCGCGGGGCTGCCGCCGCAGGACCTGCACGTCCTCCGGCACGGCGAGACGCTCGTCCTGCGCTGAGCGGACCGGCGTCGTGACGGAGCCCGGCGAACGACTTTTTCTCACGCAGAGTCAGCGGAGGGGTTCTCGGCTACCTCTGCTGACTCTGCGTGAGGCCCGCTGTTCTTCCGAATCCGGGGAATCACGGCTGCTGCGCTCCGCCCGCGCTGTCGTTGCCCGTGGGCGACGGCGTGGTGGGCGACGGGTTGGAGTCCGGCGGCGTCGGGTTCACGGTGCCCGCGGGCGGCGGCGCGGCCTGGATCTGCGTCCCGCTGGCCGCCGCGCCCGGTCCGGTCGTCGCCGCCTGCCCGGTGTCCTGCTGCACCGTGTCGGGGTCGTTGTGCTCCCCCGCCCCCTCGCACGCGGCGAGCGCGAGCAGGGCGGACAGCGTGAAAGCGGCGGCGGCGCGCGTCTTCGACATGGCTCCTCGCTGAATGATCGTCGTTCCGGCCCGTGGTCGCCCGGGGATGGCATCCCGCGTACCACGAGTGCGTCAGCGCGGAAGGGCGTGAGTGCGGGAGTGGACCGGCACTGGGCACTGGGCACTGGGCACTGGGCACTGGGCACTGGGCACTGGGCACTGGGCACTGACTTTCGGCCGTGACCGAAACAGCGCCGAAAGGGTTGCGGGGAAATCGCTTGGGCGTCAATAATTGGGGCCGATCGAACCGGGGGCTCGAAAAGATTCGACCGCGCGGGCGCGAGGGAAACGGAGCGCCCGCCGCGGCCCTTCGTCGCCTCCGGCGGCGGGGATTCCCCGCCCGCGAGTCTTTCCGGCTCCGCGCCGGACCCGTACGATTCATCCTCCTCCACCGTCACCGCGGCGGCCCGCGCCACTCGGCGCCCGCCGCGGAAACCCGTCCGGACCACCATGGCGAAGCATCCTCCCCTGACCGACCAGGACCTGTTCGAGATCGAGGCGCTGGCCTGCGACGCCACCCCCGGCCCGTGGGAGGCCCAGACGGTCCTCGACTTCCAGACGGGGGAGAGCACGCGGGTGGTGGCCCACGCGCCGCCGGGCTCCGACGAGTACGTCTACGTGGTGGAGCGCGACGCCGAGCCCACGGAGGAGGACCAGCGCTACATCGCCGCCATGCACCCCGACGCGGCGCTGGGGCTGGTGCGCGAGATCCGGCGCCTGCGCCGGGTGGAGGAGCGCTACGACAACCTCTGCTCCATCCTGCAGCACCTGAACACCTTCCTGGAGCGGCGCGGGCTGGTGTCGCAGGCGCAGCGCTTCGTGGAGGTGCGCGCCCAGCTCGAGCGCCTGCACCCGGAGGGCCGCGAGCAGGACGCCGCCGGCGCGGCACCCGCCCCGGCGCGCAGCCGGGGGCGCTCCGTCTCGGTGGTCTGACGCGCGGGGCGCCTGGCGGCGCCCCGCTTTTCATCACCCGCTCTCCCTCTCCGGCAGGGCCGCATGAGGATCCGCGCGATCCGGCTCCCCGACCGCTTCTACCTCCCCCGCACCGACGCCGACGGGCGCGAGGTGCGCGACGTGATGCCCTGGGAGGGCGCGGTGAGCTACGCCACCGACGGGCAGCGCCTGGGGATCCAGTTCGAGGACGGGCGGGTGATGTGGCTGGGCCGGGCCGCCGCGGCCGAGGTGCAGCCCCCCTCCGCGGGATCCGCCGACGGGCCCGGAGCGCCGGCGCCGGTGCCGAGCCTGGACGCCTTCGCGGAGGACTTCGAGGGCGTGAACATGGACGCGCTGGTGGAGGGGCTCCGCAACTACATCGACCTGCACCCCGTGCTGAAGACGGTGTGGCGCGACGACCTCCAGGCGCTCGACGCGCTGCGCGGCCGCGCCCCCCATCACGGGGACGAGGACGCCGACGGCGCGTAGAAGGCCCATGGACGGACGAGGCGAGGGGCGGCTCCCGGCCGGGGAGCCGCCCCTCGCTCGTTTCCCTTCGGCCCAGGCTCAGCGGTAGCCGCCGTCGCCCTCCTGCGCCCGCGGGTTGATGATCTGCTCGGCCAGGGCGGTGAGCCGGTGGTCGGTCTCGCCCTCCTCGTCCAGCGTGGTCTGCAGCGTCCGGGCCTGGTCGCCCAGGCCCAGGCGGTCGGCGTAGGTGCGCACGCAGCCGTAGCCGGCGATCTCGTAGTGCTCCACGCGCTGCGCGGCGGCGATCAGGCCGGCGTCCAGCGTGTCGGGGTCGCCCTTCTCCTTGATCATCTCCTGGCCTTCCTTGAGGAGGCCCTCCATCCCCCTGCAGTGGTGGCCGCCCGGCTTCTCGCCCAGCCCGTCGAAGATGGTCTCCAGGCGCTTGACCTGGTCGTGCGTGACGCGCTCGTGCTCTTGGAACGCGGCCTTCAGCTCGGGGTTGTGCGCCTTCTCGGCCATCATGGGCAGCGCCTTCAGGATCTGCGTCTCGGCGCTGTACAGGTCCTTGAGCTGCTCCACGTAGAGGTCGCGCAGGGAATCCATCGACATTCGTCCACCTCCTCCTCTAAAGATCCACCCGGTCCGCCGTCCATTCCGTTCACAGGCGGGGTGGAGGGACGATGCAGGGGGAGTGCCAGACGGCCGGTGCGAAGTGCGAAGTGCGAAGTGCGAGGTGCCCAGTGCCCAGTGCCCAGTGCCCAGTGCCCAGTGCCCAGGTGTCGAGTCTTGTGCGTTGTCATCCTGAGGCCCGGACACACGGAGCCGGCCCCCGCCTGGATGATCGCAGGGCCGAAGGATCTACTCGCCCTGGCACGTGGGCCGGGCGGCGCAGGGCCTGCCTGCGCCAGGCCTCTGATACCGGATTCCAGGAATCAGTGTGCAATCCGGTCCTTTCGCGAACCATGTCATTCCGAGCGGCGCCGCGGCACCGATCCGGATTTCACACCTCGGCTGGGCGGCGCCCGAGGAATCTACTCACCCCGCCCGGACGCTGGCTCCATGCATCGGTCCGGCCTCCTGCCGGCCGCGAGATTCCTCGGGAGCCCGGCCGACTTCGGTGGCGAACGCGAGATCAGCGCATCGGGCTCCACTCGGAATGACAGCTTCCCAATGCACGGCGAATCTCGAAAAACGGTACGATTCCTGGTTGCTCATCCGGAGTCGTATTCGCATGAGTGACCCGGATGAAGCAGACAGGATCCGTGACGCTACCGCGCCCCACCCACTTGGCGAGGTGAGAAGATTCTTCGGCCCTGCCGTCATTCGTGCGGATGCCGGTCCGGTGTGGCCGGGCCTCAGAATGACGGCATGGCCTGGTGATCATCTGGACCCGGCGGGTTCCGGTTCCAACGTCGTAAGTGGCGCGCGGGCTTCATTCTTCCGGCGCCGGGCGGTATCTTTCCTCTCCATCATCGTCCGCCCTCTCCCCTCACCGGTCCGTGCTTCGACTTTTCCGTCTTGCGACGTTCGTCTTGGCCGCCGTGCTCGCGGGGTGCGGCTTCAGCGTCGGGCCGGCGCCGCAGACCACCACGCGCTCGGTGGAGCAGGAGGCGTTCTGGAGGCGGCTGGCGCAGCTCTGCGGCCGGGCGTTCGAGGGGCGGATGACGGAGGGGACCAGCCCGGGCGACTCGGTGTTCCTGCAGAACCGGCTGGTGATGCACGTGCGCGACTGCGGCGCCGACGAGGTGCGCATCCCCTTCCAGATCGGGCCCGACGCCTCGCGCACCTGGATCGTGTCGAGGGTGCGCGGGGGGCTGCGCCTCAAGCACGACCACCGGCACGAGGACGGCACCGAGGACCCGGTCTCCAGCTACGGCGGCGACACGCGCACGGCGGGCACCGCGGCGCGGCAGGACTTCCCCGCCGACACCTTCACGGCGCGGCTCCTCCCCGTGGCGGCCACCAACGTGTGGACGCTGGAGGTGGAGCCCGGCCGCACCTTCGCCTACACGCTGCGCCGCGAGGGGACCGGCCGGCGCTTCCGGGTGGAGTTCGACCTGGCGCGGCCGGTGGCGCCGCCCGCGCCCTGAGGCGCGCTCCCGCACCCGAAACCGCACCGGACCGGGGCTCGTAGTCCAGCCCCGCAACTCTGCGGAAGACACGGACTTCGGCCCCTCCATCCCCCGGGGAGATCCCGGGAGACTGGCTTCGTCGAGATGTACGGAATCGCAGGACTGCTGACCGGCCGCACGCTCGCGGGCCGCTACCTGATCGAGGCGGTGATCGGCCGCGGCGGGATGGGCGCCGTCTACCGCGCGGTCGACGAGCGGCTGTCGCGTCCCGTGGCGGTGAAGGTCATCGGCACCGCGACGGTCGACCCGGCCGAGCACGCCCGGCTGCGCCAGCGCTTCCACCGCGAGGCGCGGGCGGCGGCCGCGCTGCACCACGCCAACGTGGTGCAGGTGCACGACTTCGGCACCGACCCCGAGCTGGACCTGGACTTCCTGGTGATGGAGCTGCTGCGCGGCGAAGACCTGGCCGCGCGGCTGGTGCGCACCGGGCCGCCGCCGCTGGCCGTCTCGCTCTTCATCCTCCGCCACGCGGCGCGCGGGCTGGCCGCCGGCCACCGCGCCGGGATGGTGCACCGCGACGTGAAGCCCGGCAACATCTTCCTGGAGACGGAGGGCGACGAGGCGCGGGTGAAGGTCCTCGACTTCGGGATCGCCCAGGTGGAGAGCGAGGAGGGGACGCTCACGCACCTGACGCAGTTCGGGCGCTCGCCGTTCTCGCCCGCGTACGCCTCGCCCGAGCAGCTGCGCGGCGAGGAGGCGATCACCCCCGCGTCGGACGTCTTCAGCCTGGCCGCCGTGGGCTACCAGCTCGCCACGGGGAGGCGCCCCTTCACCGCGGCGGAGCCCGCGCGGGTGGCGGCGGAGCTGGCCGAGTCGCTCCGGCTGCTGAAGGAGCGCGCCCCGGCGCTGGACGACGCCACGGCCGCCGTCCTGGTGCGCGGCCTGGCCTGGGACCCGGCCGAGCGCTACGCCGACGCCGGGCTGATGGCCGACGCGCTGGAGGGACGGCCCGTCGCCGCGGCCGCCCCCGCCGCCGCCCGCCCGTCCGCTCCCGCCCCGGCGCGCCCGGCCGTGGACCTGGGCGACCAGACGAAGCTGTACGCGCCCGGACCGACCTCGTCCACGCCGGAGATGCGCCCCGCCGCCGCACGCCCCGCCGCCGAGCAGACGCAGCTCGCGCCGCCGCCCGCCGCGCGCCGGCCGATCCAGGCGAGCTTCCCCGGGGCGGACCAGGTGCCGCAGCGCCGGCCCGCGGCGCCCCCGGCCGCCGCGCCCGCGCACCTCCCGCCGCAGGGGGCGCCGTACGCCGCGCAGCCGCGCAGGCCGGGGCCGGTGCGGCGCTTCTTCCGCGCGCTGTGGGACTTCACCGTCACCACCGTGGCGCTGGCGCTCTTCGTGGGCGCGTGGGCCACCGCCATCATGGGCGTGGCGAACGGCGACGAGCGGCGGGTCTACCTGGGCGCGGCGGCCTCGGTGCTGCTCACGCCCCTGGCGGTGCACCGGCTCACCGGCCGCCGCGGGCGCTACGGCTTCGGCGTGGCCGGCTCCATCCTGGCCACCATCGGCGCCGTCTACGCCGTCGGCATGGACGCGGACCCGGCGATCGGGCTGGCGGCCATCTTCGGGCTGCAGATCCTCGCCTGCTTCGCGATGTCGTGGCTCACGCGCCGCAAGCCGAGGGACGAGGAGGCGTGGCAGGCGGGGGCGTAGGAGTACGAAAGTACGGGGGTACGGGGGTACGGGAGTACGGAGGGGATGCGCGGCCGGCGCATCCCCTCTTCCGTTTCGTCCGCCGTCTACCGTCGGCGGGGGCGGGGCGGTACTTTGCCCGGGCTTTCCCAGATTCCCCACACGCGAGGTCCCGCCCGTGCTCGTTCGCTTCGTTCCGGCGGCGCTGCTGGCGTCCGCCACGCTCCTCTCCGCGCAGCAGCCGATGCCGGGGTACTCCGCCGAGGCGGCCGCCCGGCAGCGAGCCCTGGAGGCCGCGGCCGTGCGCGCCGCCTCGCCCGAGCGCATGGCGGCGCACTCGCGCGCGCTCTCGGCCGAGACGCACGTGGCGGGCACCCCCGCGCAGGCCCGCACCCGCGACTACGTGCTGGGCGCCATGCGCCGGCTGGGGCTGGAGACGGAGGTGCGCGCCTACCCCGTCTACCTCCCCCACGCCACCTCGGCGCGCGTCTGGCGCGTCTCCCCCAACCCCGTGGAGCTCCGGCTGGCCGAGACGCCGGTGCCGGGAGACTCGACCTCGGCGCTCTGGCAGTACCCCACCGTCAACGGCTACAGCGCGCCGGGCGACGCGTCCGGCGAGGTGGTCTACGTCAACTACGGGCTGGTCGAGGACTACGCGAAGCTCGACTCGCTGGGCGTCTCGGTGCGGGGGAAGGTCGCCGTGGCGCGCTACGGGCGCAGCTTCCGCGGGATCAAGGCGCGCGAGGCGGAGCGGCACGGCGCCGTGGCGCTCATCCTCTACAGCGACCCGCGCGACGACGGGTACGCGGTGGAGGACGTCTACCCCGAGGGGCCCATGCGCCCCGACCAGGCGGTGCAGCGCGGGAGCGTCTTCAACGGCGCGGGCGACCCCTCCACGCCGGGGTGGGCGTCGGCGCCGGGCGCGCGGCGCCTTCCGGCGGACAGCATGGCCGTGCCGCGCATCCCCGTGGTCCCCATCGGGTACGCCAACGCGGCGGAGCTGCTGCGCGGCGTGCGCGGGACCGACGTGCCCAACGCCTGGCAGGGCGGGCTCCCCTTCCGCTACCACATCGGCCCCGGCCCGGTCGTGGCCCGCGTCCAGGTGCGCACCGACGCGGCGGAGCGGCCGGTGAAGGAGATCTGGAACACCCTCGGCTACGTCCGCGGCGCGGAGCTCCCCGACGAGTACGTGGTGATCGGGGGGCACCGCGACGCGTGGGGGCCGGGGGCGGTGGACAACGTGAGCGGCACGGCCAGCGTGCTGGAGGCGGCGGCCGCGGTGATGGAGCAGGTGCGCGCCGGCAACCGCCCGCGGCGGACGCTGGTGTTCGCCACCTGGGACGCCGAGGAGTGGGGGCTGATCGGCTCCACCGAGTACGTGGAGGAGGACTCGGCGCGGCTCTTCCGCGGCGCGGTGGCGTACCTGAATCAGGACGTGGCGGCCAACGGGCCCAACTTCGGCGGGGGTGGCTCGCCGTCGCTCAGGGCCGTGCTGCGCGACGTCGCCCGCCTGGTGCCGGACCCCTCCGACAGCGGGAGCGTGTACGCGGTGTGGCGCAGGCGCGCGAACGTGGCCGACTCGCTGGAGCCGGCGATGGGCGACCCCGGCGGCGGCTCGGACTTCGCGGGCTTCTACAACCACCTGGGAATCCCGCACGCGGACTGGGGCTTCGGCGGGCCGTACGGCGTCTACCACTCGCAGTACGACTCGCGGCGCTGGATGACGAGCTTCGGCGACCCCGGCTACCGCTACCACGCGGCCGCCGCGGCCGTGGGGACGGCGCTGCTGCTGCGCCTCGCCAACGCCGAGGTGCTCCCGTACGACTACGCAGAGTTCGCGCGGACCATGCGCGGCTACCTCCCCGCCCTGGAGGAGGCGCTCGGCGCGAAGGGGTGGGACCGGGCCGCCGCCGGCCCGCTGCGCTCCGCGATCGACGCGATGGAGCGCTCGGCGGCGGACTTCGCCCGGGCGCGCGACGCGGCGCTGGCGGGGCGGGCGGAGCGGGGCCGGCTCGACGCGGCCAACCGCGCGCTGCTGGGCGTGGAGCGCGCGCTCACCCGGCCGGAGGGCCTCCGGACGCGCCCCTGGTACCGCGCCCTGATCTACGCGTCGGACGAGAACAACGGCTACTCGACGATGGTCTTCCCCTCGGTCAACGAGGCGGTCCGCGCCGGCGACCGCGCGCTGGCGGAGCGCGAGATCGCCGACCTGGCGCGGCGCTTCCAGGCCGCGACGAGCGCGCTCGACGAGGCGGCGCAGGCGCTGGCGGGAGGGCGGTAGACGACGGATCGAGGGATGGAACGATGAAAGCGAGAGGCCGCCCCCGGAGCGAATCCGGGGGCGGCCTCGTCGTCTCTGTCCTACCGGCGCGTCAGGCGCAGGCGCCGGCGGCGATCAGCACCACCCAGTAGTGGCCGTAGCGCGAGCCGGGCGCGTGCACGTACCCGACGCCGTAGTCGGTCTGCGCGCGGTAGAAGTCGCCCAGCCCCAGCAGGTGGGTGCGGTGCCCGGTGGAGCCCATCCAGGCGCCCCACGCCGCCCGCGGCGAGGCGTACCCGCCGCCGAGCGACTCGATGTTGTTGCCGGACGGCCGCGCGTCGTACAGCACGGGGAGCCGGAAGCCGGCGCGCGTGACGTGCGTGTTGGCCCCCAGCCCGTCGGGGTCGGTGTGGCCGAAGTAGCCGCGCCGCGCCATGTCGGCGGCGCGGGCGCGCGCCACGCGGGCCAGCGTGGGGTTGAAGCGCATCCCGTGGCGCGCCTGGCCGGGCGCCGTCTCCAGGATCGACGCCAGCTCCTGCTCCTGCGGGTTGGCGGCGAAGCCCGCGCGCAGCGTCGCCGCGTCGGCGGCGCAGCCGAGCACGTCGCGGGTGGCGGCCAGGGTGGCGCGCGGAGCCGCGTCCTCGACGCGGTACGCACCGGCCGTGCACCCGGCAAGCGCAATAGAACACAGCGCGCCCACCGAAAGGCTGCGTAGTACTTTCATGGCTGTGTGGGGTTCGAGGCGGAACTCGGCGGGCTCATTTGGCAGGATCGGGACCAATCACTTCCCGGTGCACCGGTCGCAGAAACACCAGCATTCGCAAGGAATTTTCTCTATCCAGAAAGTCGGCCGCCCTCTCCGACGTGGAAATTTTTTCCGGGATTAGAAAAGATGTGCAGACCGGCGCCGGATGTAGTCGATCTTGCGACCGCAGTACGTATCGGATCCCGGTATTGCGACATGGATCAGTATCGGTCCAACACCATTGCAGCCGAGGGCCGTAACAGGGGGAGAAACAGTCGTCGCCAGCGGCTCCGGCGGGTCATGGCGACGGCTCCGCCCGCGAACGCCGCCCATCCCGCGTACGCAACCCGGGGGGACCGAAAACACGGAGCGAGTGCCCCTGCAGGACCAGGGTCACTCACTCCATTACGTGCTCAGGGGATCAGTGGCAGGTGGTGCGGCCGGTGTCGCGGAAGGTGCCGGAGACGGGGATGAACTCCCAGGTGTAGGCGTCCGCCTCCAGGGTGAGCTTGATGACGCCGAACGTCTGGTTGTAGCGCACCTCGCTGTTGGCGACCGGCGCGTTGAACTGGTACAGGGCGCGGCCGCCGGTGCCGACGAGGAACTGGCGGATGCCCCGCGCGGGGTCGGCCGCGCCGGTGGGAGTCTGCGGGGCGAAGCGCTCGTAGGCGTGGTCGTGCCCCACCAGCACCACGTCGGCGCCGGCGTCGTAGAGCGCCTGCCAGAGCGGCTGCATGGCGGCGTTGTTCCCGTGCAGGGACGAGCTGAAGCGCGGGCGGTGCCAGTACGCCAGCGTGCAGCGCGCCGGGTGCGCGGCCAGGTCGGCGCGCAGCCACTGCTCCTGGGCGGAGCCCGCGGCCACGGGGAGCTCGCTGTTCAGGCTGACCACGTGCCAGGCGCCCAGGTCGTAGCTGTACCACCCCTCGGCCGGGTTGCCGGCGGCGGCGCCGAAGTAGGCGAAATAGCCCGCGGCGCCCGGCGTCTGGTACTCGTGGTTGCCGGGCGTGGGACGGGTGCGCGCCTTGTGGCGGCCCCAGGTGGGATGGTAGCAGTCGCGGTACTCCTGCTCCGACCCGTTCTCGTACGCGTTGTCGCCCAGCACGGCGACCGTGCCGTCGATGCCGTCGAGGAGCGCGGCCGTGGCCTCGTCGCCCGTGCTGCGGCAGTCGGCGATGTCTCCCGCGGCCACCAGCACGGCGGATGGGGGCGGGGGCGGGTCGGCGGGCCCGGAGCTGCAGGAGCTGCAGGACCAGGCGGCGAACGCCGGCAGCAGGGCGAAGCGGCGGATGCGCATCTCTTCTCCATCTCACGTGGTCGGGACAGGTTTCTCCGCCCGACCGGAAAAAGCGTGCGAGAGGGGAGGACACGGAGAGTCGGCGGCCCCGCCGTCGTCCGTGCGGGCGTCGGCAGGGCCGGGGCCCGGCACGATGGGCTCACCCGGCGCGCAGGCGACCCCGGCACGAGCGCCCCGGGCAGGGATGCTCGTACCGGGGCCGGGGTGTTCCGGCGCTCAGTGGCAGGTGCCGCGGCCGGAGTCGCGGAAGGTGCCGGAGGTGGGGATGAACTCCCAGGTGTAGCCGTCCTCCTCCAGGGTGAGCTTGATGACGCCGAACGTCAGGTTGTAGCGCACCTCGCTGTTGGCGACGGGCGTGTTGAACGGGTACAGGTCGTTGCGGCCGCCGGTGCCGACGGTGAACTGGCGGATCCCCCGCGCGGGGTCGGCGGCGCCGGTGGGGCCCTGCGGGGCGAAGCGCTCGTAGACGTGGTCGTGCCCCACCAGCACCACGTCGGCCCCGGCGTCGTACAGCGCCTGCCAGAGCGGCTGCATGGCGGCGTTGTTCCCGTGCCGCGACGAGCTGAAGCGCGGCCGGTGCCAGTACGCCAGCGTGCAGCGCGCCGGGTGCGCGGCCAGGTCGGCGCGCAGCCACAGCTCCTGGAGCGAGCCCGCGGCCACGGGGAGCTCGCTGTTCAGGCTGACCACGTGCCAGGCGCCCAGGTCGTAGCTGTACCATCCCTCGGCCGGGAGGCCGGCGGCGAGGCCGAAATAGCCGAAGTAGCCGGCGGCGCCGGGCGTCTGGTACTCGTGGTTGCCGGGCGTGGGACGCGTGCGCGCCTTGTGGCGCCCCCAGCTGGGATGGTAGCAGTCGCGGTACTCCTGCTCCGAGCCGTTCTCGTACGCGTTGTCCCCCAGCACGGCGACCGTCCCGCCGATGCCGTCGAGCAGCGCGGCCGTGGCCTCGTCGCCCGGGCTGAGGCAGTCGGCGATGTCGCCCGCGGCCACCAGCACCACTGACGGCGGTGGCGGAGGAGGAGGAGGGGGGGGCGGAGGAGGCGGCTCCGGCGGCGGTGGCGGCGGCGGAGGAGGGGGCGGCGGAGGCGGCTCCGGCGGCGGCGGAGGAGGAGGCGGCGGTGGAGGCGGCTCCGGCGGCGGTGGCGGCGGAGGAGCAGGGGGCGGCGGAGGCGGCTCCGGCGGCGGCGGGCGCGGCGGCGGGGGCGGCGACGGCGGCGGCGCGGGCGGCGGAGCCGGGGGAGGCAGGTCGGACGGGCCGGTGATGCAACTCCACGAGGCGAGCGCGAGCAGCAGGACGAGGTGGCGCATGCGCATCTATTCTCTGTCTACAGGGGTCGGACAGGCTTCCGCCCGAACGGCAGGAGCGTGCGAGGGGGGCGGACCGGGGCGGGGGATGCCACGGCTCCCGGCGAAGAAAGCCCCGCAGATTACGTGGGGATGGCCCGGTCGAGCAAGATGCTCGTCACACGGCGGACACCGTTCAGGATCGTTCGTGCAATTGAAGGTCATCCTGAGGGAGCCGCTGCGCCGAGCCTGCCCCGCCACCGATGCCTGGCGGCGACCGAAGGATCTACTCACCCAAGAGCGAGGCCGGCCTCCGCGCACTGCATCTGGCCACCAGACATGCGGAGTAGATCCCTCGGGTCGCCACCGCGCCCCTCGGGATGACATCTGTTCGGCCGATTCCGCTGTTCAGGCGCATCTGGCATCAGAAGACGGCGGCCCGCCGTTCGTCCGCTCTGCGCCGTCGGCGCGGTCAGTCCGCGCCCACGGGCTGCCGAGCGCGGTGAAAAGACGTTTTCTGGATCTCACCCAGAGAAACAGAGGAACGGAGAACTGAACTGGAGTCCTCGGTTCCTCTGTTTCTCTGTTTCTCTGTTTCTCTGCGTGAGGCTTTCCCCTCCCGCCCGATCAGGAAGGCGGCTCGGGCAGCCCGGCCAGGATCGCGCGCAGCGCCCCGGCTTCGGCGGTGGCGCCGACCTGGTCGAACCCGGCCACGGCCTCCTCCAGCGCCTCGCGCGCCTCGGCCGCGCGCCCCAGGTCGCGCAGGAGGAGCCCCCGGTCGCGCTGCACGTCGGCGCGCGTCACCGGGTCGGGGTGGCTGCGGGCCAGCTCCAGCGCGCGGGCCAGGTGCGCCTCGGCCCCGGCGTCGTCGCCGTTGGCCCGCGCGGCCGCGGCCAGCACGCGCACCACCTGGGCGGTGCCCGTGGGGTCCGACAGGCGCTCGAAGCGCTCCAGGGCCCTGAGCGCCATGCTCTCGGCCAGGCGCCCGTCGCCCGAGCGGGCGCGCAGCAGGGCCCGCTCGGCCTCGGCGATGGCCGCCACCTCCTCGGTGTCGCTCTCGGCCGCGAAGTCCATCGCCCGGCGGTAGTGGGCGTCGGCGTCGGCGTCGAAGCCCAGGTCGCGGAAGGCGAGGCCCAGGTTGTAGTGCGTCTGCGCCAGCCCGCGCCGGTTGCCCATGCGCGTGTAGCCGGAGATGGCGCGCTGGAAGTACGCCAGCCCCTCGTCGCGCCGGCCGCGCAGGTGGGCCAGCGCCCCCAGCCCGTTGGAGGCGCGCGCGGCGAAGTCCACGTCGCCCCAGTCGCTCGCCCGCTCCAGCAGCTCGGCGAAGCGCCCCTCGGCCTCGGGCATGCGCCCCGACTCGAAGAGCGCCACCCCCAGCACGTTGAGCGCGCGCAAAGACAGCCGCCGGTCGCCGCGCCGCCCCGCCAGCGCCAGCACGCGCTCGGCCAGGGGCACGGCCCGGTCGGGGCTGCCCGTGCGCCAGAGCGCGTCGGCCAGGAGGAAGGCCACCTCGGGCTCGGCGAAAAGCTCCGTTTCGGACACGGAGCCCAGCCTTTCGACGAGGGTGGACCACTCCCGGCCGCCGGCGAGGGTGCGCGCCTCCTCGAGGAGGCCGGCGGGGGGGGCGGCGTCGGTCACGGGATCATTCGCCGGCCATCATGAACTTGCTGAAGCCCAGGACGTCGGCCTCGGCCTCTTCCAGGTCCACGTCGATGGCCGTCAGCAGCTCGTCCCAGGTGGACTGCCCCGCCTCCTGCCGCCAGATGCTGAACTGGAAGTTCCGGTCGCGGTCGTCGATCACGCCGTCGGCGTTGAAGTCGCGGTCGGCGTAGCGGAAGCTGATCTCCAGCTCGGCCGGGTGGTCGCGGCTGAAGACGAGCCCCGCGGGGAGGAACTCGAACTGGAAGAGCGCGGGGTCGATCACGCGGACGGTGATCAGCACCGAGTCGCCGCGCTGGAACGCCCTCCCGTCGGGATAGCGCAGCAGGGCGTTGCCGGGGATCTTGAACTCCAGGCAGTCTTCCCCGTTCACGTACGGGATCGACCGCTCGGTCCCGTCGCCGGCCTTGGCCCAGAACGAGATCTCGCGGGTCGCCAGCGCCGGGGCGTCGGCGGCCTGGCGCAGCACGATCAGGTCGCCGCTGGGGACGCCGGTCTCGGGGCCCGAGGGGTCGCCGCAGCCCCCGAGCGCGGCGAAGAGAGCCGTCAGGGCGACGGCGAGACGGTTTCGGATTCGCATGGTCATGGACTTCGGGAAGTAACACTGCGACGCGTTCGCGTTGACAGAAAGGGGAGCAAGGGGCGCACCGGGGTGAAAACCCGCGTGGCGCCTTGCTTTCCGCGGAAACGTCCTGTCCCGGGCCGCGACGCGGTGTCTCATTCCGGGACATCCTCCTCGATCCCCTCCAGCAGCCGGTACAGCCGCGAGCGCGAGATCCCCAGCGCCTCGGCGGCCGCGCTCTTGTTCCCCTCGAAGCGCTCCACCATGGCGAAGGCGGCGGCGCGCTCGATCTCGCCCAGGGTGGCCGGGAAGGGGATCGCGCCGTTCGAGGCGGGCGCGGCCGCGGCGGGCGCGGGGCCGGGGAAGAGGTCGGCCGGGTCGACGCCGCCGTCGCCCAGGAGGAGGGCGCGCTCCAGGGAGTTGCGCAGCTCGCGCACGTTCCCCGGCCAGGTGTGCGCGGCGAGCGCCCGGCGCAGCTCCGGGGTGACGGGCGGCGGGTCCATCCCGTACTGCCGGGAGAGGGTGCGCAGGAAGTGCTCGGCGATCAGGAGCACGTCCTCGCCCCGGTCGCGCAGCGGCGGGAGGTGGATGGGGATCACGCTCAGCCGGTAGAAGAGGTCCTCGCGGAAGTCGCCGCGCTTGACCGCCGCCGCCAGGTCCACGTGCGTGGCGGCGATGATGCGCACGTCCACGGTGCGGCCCTTGAGCGCCCCCAGCCGCCGCACCTGCTTCTCCTCCAGCACCTTGAGCAGCTTCCCCTGCAGGGTGAGCGGCAGGTCGCCGATCTCGTCCAGGAAGAGGGTGCCCCCGTCGGCGGCCTCGAAGAGCCCCGGCTTGGCGGTGCGCGCGTCGGTGAACGCCCCCTTCTCGTGCCCGAAGAGCTCCGACTCGATCAGGTTGGCGGGGATGGCGTTGCAGTTGAGCTCCACGAACGCCCCGGCCGCGCGCGGGCCGTTGTAGTGGATGGCCTGCGCCAGGAGCTCCTTCCCCGTCCCCGTCTCGCCGGTGACCAGCACGGTGGCGCGGTCGCGGGGGATGATGCGCGCCGCCCGGTCGAGCGCCGCGCGCAGCTGCGGGCTCCTGCCGATGATGCGGCCGAAGTCGAAGGCGCTGCGCTCGGCCTCGGCCAGGCGGCCCCCCGCCGCGCGCGCCTCGCGCCCCTTCGCCCGGTCGGCCAGCTCGGACCGGAGCGCCTCCAGGTCGCCCGGGAGGGCGAAGTAATCCCCCGCGCCCGCGCGCACGAGGGCGGCGGCCAGGCGGTGGTCGGCGCTGGCCCCCACCACCAGCGCGGGCGGCGCCCCCGCGGCCGCCAGCGCGCGGAGCAGCGGCTCGGCCTCCTCCTCCACCCCGGCCACGTTCACCAGCAGGGCCAGGGCGTCGGCGGCGGGGGCGGCGTCCTCGGCCGTCTCCACCACGCGCGCGCTCGTCCCGGCCGCGGCGGCGAGCTGCGGCCAGAGCGCGGAGAAGCTGTCGGAGCGTGCGACGACGATCAGCTCGGTCACGGGCGTCGGGGGAGGGGCCGGCGGGCGGGGCGCGCGTCTCGCCGCACGCCAGCGGTGTAGCGCAACGAGACGGTTATAGCGAGCGGCATCGAATCGCGCCAGAGCGGCGTGCGAGGGGAAAAGCAAGTGTTTTCACGGGTTTGCGGGTCCTGAAACCCCGGACGGCGGCCGAGGGTCCACCCGTTGCCTTACCAGGGGCCAGGTCCGCACCACACCACCGCCGCACGGGCGGCCACCGCCAGACCCTTATTGGAGGTTACGATGTTCGCCAGGAAGCTGCTGTACCCGCTCGCTCTCGCCCCGCTGGCCCTGGCCGCGTGCAGCGATTCGCCCACCGGCTCGGGGAGCGGTGCGTCCGACGTGGCCCTGCGCTTCGGCGTGGTGGGCGCGCCCGGCGCCTCCGCCTCGTCGGGCGCGCTCTTCCAGACCGCCGCCGGCCAGCTGGTCGTCACCGGCGCCAACGGCACCCTCACCTTCGACGGCATCCGCGTGATCGTGGAGGAGTTCGAGCTGAAGGGCGACGACGACGTGAACCCCTGCGAGAGGAACGGCGGGGTCGACGACTGCGAGGACTTCGACGCCGGGCCGTTCTTCGTCGACCTTCCGCTCTCCAGCGCCCCGATCTCGGTGTCGACGGGCGCCGTGCCGCCGGGCACCTACCGCGAGGTGGAGTTCGAGGTGGAGGACCTGGACGACGACGAGGAGAACCCGGCCGAGGCCGCGCGCATCGCGCAGCTCTTCCAGCAGATCCGGGCGCAGTTCCCCGACTGGCCGCGCGACGCCAGCATGCTGGTGACCGGCACCTTCACCCCCACCGGCGGGCAGCCGCGCCCCTTCCGGGTGTTCATCGAGGCCGAGATCGAGGTGGAGGTGGACCTGAACCCGCCGCTGGTGGTGACCGAGGGCTCCACTCAGGACGTGTCGATCCTGCTGGACCCGGCCGCGCTCTTCCGCCAGGGCGGCAACGTGGTCGACCTGTCGGCCCAGAACGGCCGGCTGCTCAGGATGGAGCTGGAGGTCGAGAACGGCTTCTCGGGCCGCAGCGGGAGCAATTCCGGGCGGGGCTGAGACGACCCTGAAAGACGGTACAGGGGACAGGGTGAAATCCTGCTTCCCTGGAAGCGAGGGGGGAGGGGCCCGGCTGGGGGGTTCCCTTCCCTCTCGTGTTTCGACGACGACTGCTTTGCCTCACGCAGAGGAAGCAGAGGTAGCAGAAGACTTCACAGCGCTTGGCGGAAGATCGTTCCAATAGCAGATCCGGAAGGCCTCACACGGAGAAACGGAGGACGGAGGACCGGAATCCTCCGTTGCTTGGTTTTCCGTGTGATTCCCAGTCTGTTTGGACCAGGACGATGCCCGGCGGTGTGGTGATGGCAGCGCTCGGACGCAGTTTCCTCTGCTGTCTCTGCTTCCTCTGCGTGACGCCGTTCCTGGTCGGCCGGACGGCGAAGAATGTCCGCCTCGTTCAACCTTCCCGCCCCTTCCGGCATCCAAGACCCGGTCGTGCGAAACCCGCACGATCGCGTCCCCGTATTCTACATTGTAGAATCACCGACCACCGTCCCGCGCCCTACTCCACGCGCACCGATGCTCCCCCGCCTCCCCGCCGCGATCCTGCGCGCCCTCCTGCCGTACGCCGAGCGGGACGAGGTGCTGGCCGACCTCGCCGCCGAGCACGCGGAGCGCGAGGCGGCCGACGGCCGCGGGGCGGCGCGGCGGTGGGTGTGGGGGCAGGTGCTCGGCTCCGTCCCCGCGCTCCTGCGGCGGAGTTGGTGGCGCGGCTGGAGCGGGTTCGAGCCGCGGGCGAACCGGATGCGACCTGGAGGTCCGATGCTGGAGAGCTGGATCATGGACGCGCGCTACGCGGTGCGCCGCCTGCGCGCGCGTCCCACCTACACCCTGCTGGCCGTGCTCACCCTGGCGCTGGGCGTCGGCGGCACCGCCGCCATCTTCGGCGTCGCGCGCGGGCTGCTGCTGGACCCGCTGCCGTACCGGGCCGAGGACGAGGTCGCGGTCTTCTGGTTCCCCGCGAGCTGGACGGAGGAGGAGTTCCTCTACCTGCGCGGCAACTTCCCCGGCTTCCAGCAGGTGGCGGCGTACCGCTCCGAGGACGCCACGCTGGAGCTGAGCGGCGCCCCGGCGCGCCTCCTCCCCGGCATCGCCTCGTCGTCGGAGCTCTTCCGGGTGCTGGGCGTGCGGCCGGAGCTCGGGCGCGGGCTGCAGGCGGGCGACGACGCCCAGGGCGCCGAGCCGGTGGCCGTGCTCTCCCACGGCCTCTGGCGCGAGCTGGGGGGCGACCCGTCCCTCGTGGGGAAGCGCATCCGCCTCGACGGCGTTTCCCGCACGGTGGTGGGGGTGATGCCGGCCGGATTCTGGTTCCCCGATCCCACGGTGCGCGTCTGGCTCGCCGCGCCGCTCGACCCCGAGGGCCGCTCGGGGAGCTACACCTTCGTGGGCCGCGTGGCGCCGGGGCAGAAGGTGGACGCGATGAGCGGGCCGCTCGCCCGGCTCAAGACCATGCTAGCCGAGCGCTTCGAGTACCCGGAGCAGTGGGACAAGACGCGCGAGCCCTCGCTCACCCCGGTCCGCGAGTTCCTCCTGGGGAAGCTCAGGCCGGCGGTGCTCGCCACGGTCGCCGCCATGGCCCTCATCCTCCTCATCGCCTGCGCCAACGTGGCCGCGCTGATGCTGGGGCAGGTGGAGGGGCGGACGACGGAGCTGGCGGTGCGCACGGCCCTGGGCGCCGACCGCGCCCGGCTCACCCAGCAGCTCGTGGCCGAGGCGCTGCTGGTGGGCGCGGTGGCCGGCGGGATCGGCGCGGCGCTCGCCGCGGGGGCGTTCCGCCTGCTGGTGGGCGCGCTCCCGCTCGGCGCCTGGGCCGAGAGCGTGTCGCTGGACTGGAGCGTGTTCTGGGCGGCGATGGGGGTCGCCCTGCTGGCCTCGCTCCTCGTGGCGCTGGTACCCGTGGTGGCCCTCTGGCGCGGCGACCTGCGGAGCGCGCTGGGGCGGCAGCGCACGGGCGGGATCGGCGGGCGCGGCGGGCGGCTGGAGGGCGGGCTGGTGGTGGCGGAGGTGGCGCTCGGGGTGCTGATGGCCGCCGGCGCCGCGCTGCTGGTGCGGAGCGTATCCAATCTCTACGCCATCGACCCGGGCGTGGACACCCGCGGCGTGGCGGTGATCGACGTGGCCCTGGGCGCCGACGTCCCCACCGAGCGCCGGCAGCAGACGGTGCGCGAGCTGGTGGCGGCGCTCGGCCAGCTGCCGGGGGTGCGCTCGGCCGGCGCGGCCCAGAAGATCCCCCTGCGCGGCTCGGGCGACAACTGGGGCCTCGCCGTGGTGGGGCGCCCCGACCTGGAGGAGAGCACCACGGCCTTCCGCATCGTGACGCCCGGGTACTTCCCCACCATGGGGATCGCGCTCCGGCAGGGGCGCCTCTTCGGCGGCTCCGACCGGCCCGGCGGCGAGCGCGCGGTGGTGGTCAACGAGGCGCTCGCCCGCAAGTACTTCCCCGGCGTGAGTCCCGTCGGCCGGCTCGTCTCCACCGGCTTCGACAGCGCCGGGGAGCGCATCGTGGGCGTGGTGGAGGACGTCGCCGAGGGCAGCCTCACCGACCAGGCCGAGCCCGCGCGCTACATGCTCTACGACCAGATCCCCTACGCCCCCGAGGGGAACACGCTCGTGCTGCGCACCGACCGCCCCGAGGACGCGGCGGCGGTGCTCGACGCCGCGCGGCGCACGATCCAGCGCACCGCCCCCGGCGTGGCCGTCCAGAAGGCGACCACCATGGAGCGGGTGCTCGCGCAGGCGGTGGGGCCGGCGCGCCAGGTGATGACGCTGCTGACCCTGCTCACGGGGCTGGCGCTGGTGCTGGGGGCGGTGGGCGTCTACGGGGTGATCTCGCACTTCGCCAGCCGCCGCCGGCGCGACTGGGGGATCCGCGTGGCGCTGGGGCTCAGGCCGTCGCGCGTGGTCGCCCTGGTCGTCCGGCACGGCGCCGCGCTGGTGGGCGGCGGGATCGCGCTGGGCATCGTCGCGACCCTCGTGCTGGCCCGGCTACTCGCCTCGCTGCTGTACGGCATCGGCGCCGCCGACCCGCTGGCCCTGGCCGCCGCGGCCGCCGCCCTGATGACGGTGGGGCTGGTCGCCGCGTACGTGCCGGCGTGGCGCGCCAGCCGCGTGGACCCGGCCGAGGTGCTGCGCGAGCAGTGAGTGCGGGCCGTATGATCAGCCGATCAGGGGAGGCGGCCGTGACCGACGAAGTCCCGCTCGGATCGTTCGAGGAGCAGGTGATGGTCGCCGTGGTGCGCGCGCGCGGCGAGGCGTACGGGACCAACGTCCGCCGCGAGATCGAGAGCGCCACGGGGCGCGGCGTGGCGGTGGGCGCGGTGTACGCCACGCTGGACCGGCTGGAGGCGAAGGGGCTGGTCGCCTCCGACCGGGCGGGCACCGGCGGCGCGTCGCGGCGGCTGTTCACCGTGACCGCCGCGGGCGCGCGGGCGCTGGTGGAGACGCGCGCCATGCGGGAGCGGCTCTGGCACGGCGTGGACGTGCGGCGCCTCCTCGCGCTGGGAGGGACGTGATCCCAGAACCCTGAAAAGAATAGTCTCACGCAGAGACGCGGAGAATCCCTGGCGGTTTCTCTGTGTCTTTGCGTCTCTGCGTGAGAAAAAGTCTTTTCTCCGACTCGACGATTACTCCCCTCGCGTCAGGCTCGCCGCCATGTTCGGGTGGAAGGCGCACTTGTACGCCCCGATCCCGTTCTCCGGCACCACCAGCCGCCACGACGCGTCCTTCGCGATCGATCCCGAGTCCCACAAGCCGTCGCCCGCCGTGGCGGTGTGCGGCACCGGGTCGCGGTTGGTGAAGACCACGGTGTCGCCCGGCGCCACGCCCAGCTCGGCCGGGCGGTAGACGAACGCCGTGATCTCCACCGCGTGGGTACGCGGAGCCCTCTCGCGCCCCGCGCACCCCGCGGCCGCCAGGGCGAGGAGGACGGCCGCGGCGCGGAGTGCTCCCCGCCTGGCCACCATCACGCCCCCTGCAGCGAGCCCTGGATCTGCTTCGCGCGGTCCAGGTGCGCCTGCACGGCCGGGCGCACGGTCTGGAGCAGGCTCTTCAGCTCCGCGTTCTGCGCGCTCGGGATCAGCGTCTGGTCGATGGCGTCCAGCACCTGCTGGTGGTACTGCACCTCGTGCTCGATGTAGGCGCGGTCGAACTCCGCCCCGCTCAGGCCCTGCAGCTGCTGCACGTTCTGCTCGCCGCCCTGCGTGAGGCTCTGGCTGGTGGGGTTCTGCTCCGGCGTCACGCCCAGGCGGGTGACCAGGTCCACCGCCTGCTTGTTCACGCCCGAGTGGTCGGTCACCATCATGTTGCCGAAGTCCTTCACCTGCTGGTTGCTCCCCTTCGTCTTCGCCAGCTCGCCGGCGGCGCTGTCCACGGCGTTGGCCGCCACCACGATGGCCGCGATCTGCGGGTCGGTCACCGTGGCGGCGGCCGTCGCGGGCGGCGTCGGCGGCGGGCTGGGGGAGACCGCGGTGGCGGTGCTGGTGTCGGCGGTGGCCGCGACGTCGTCTTCGTCGCCGCCCTTGGCGCAGGCGGCGGCCAGGAGCAGCGCGGGGATGGCCAGGGCGAGCGCCAGGGCGCGGCGGGTCTCGGGAGTGCTGTGGGCCATGCTGGTTTCCTCCGGTCGATAGTGAACACAGGTACCGCGGGTGATACGGCACGCGCGCCGGGCGTGGATCTACGTCTCCACGGACGCGGTGGACGGGGAAGCTAATCCGGATCTTCCGTTTGTCAATAATTTTGTTGACTTACTGGACCTGCGGCTGCATTTTTGCTACAGTCCTCGGGCAACCGAAAGGAGCCGGCATGCAATCGAGAGGGTGGAAGGAGCGGCTGCTGGGGAGCACGCGGGGGCGGATCATCACGCTGCTGCGGCGCTCCGAGCGCACCGTCAACGAGCTGGCCGACGAGCTGGGGCTCACCGACAACGCGGTGCGCACGCACCTGGCCGCGCTGGAGCGCGACGGGCTGGTGGCGCTCACCGGGGTGCGCCGGGGCATCGGCAAGCCCGCGCACCTGTACGCTTTGACCGGCGAGGCCGAGACGCTCTTCCCGCGCGCCTACGGCGTGGTGCTGAAGACGCTGGTGGACGCGATGCGGCGCTCGCTCCCGCCCGACCAGGTGGAGGTGCTGGTGTCCGAGACGGGCCGCCGCCTGGCCGCCGGCCTCCCGCGCGCCACGGGCGACCTGTCGCGCCGCGCCGAGGCGGCCGTGGCCGTGCTGGCGGAGCTGGGCGGGATCGCCGAGTGGCGGGTGGAGGAGGGCGCGGCCACCATCCGCGGCTTCGGCTGCCCCCTGCGCGAGGCCGTGGACGAGAGCCCGCTGGTCTGCCGCATCGCCGCCGCGCTGCTGAGCGAGGTGGTCGGCTACGATGTCGAGGAGTGCTGCGCCCGCGGCGAGTCGCCGAGCTGCCGGTTCCAGTTCGGCACCGCCAGTGCGTGAGGAGAAAGTGCGAAGTGCGAAGTGCGAACGGCTCGTAGCCGCGACGCAATCTCGTAGGGGCGAGGCCTGCCTCGCCCGTGCCGAGCCTGCCCGTGCGCAGAGTCTGAAGCACGCGCTGAAGGAGCCCGCGCAGGCGGGCTTTTCGCTTTTGTAGCCGCGTCTTCAGGCGCCTCCTGCTCGAGGCGCGCCCCTCACGTCGGCGGGCGGATGATGCGGTAGCGCGCCTTCACCATCTCGAAGATCCCGTAGCCGGCGAGCCCGAGGGCGACCAGGCCCAGCAGCCACGGCCCGTACGGCGCGCTGCGCAGCGACTCCAGGGCGCCGCCCAGCGCGCGCGCCTCGCCGGGGTCGGCGGCGAGCGCGGCGCGGCCCAGGAAGAAGCCGATCAGGCAGAACACCACCCCGCGCGCCGCCAGCCCCGCGCGCGACGCGGCGACGAACATCGGCCGCGACTGGGGGCTCATCCGCGACAGGTCGAGCCGCTTCCCCAGGTCGGCCTTCCACGCGCGGTAGATCTGGCGCAGGCCGTAGGCGGCGATCCCCAGCCCGACCGCGCCCACCAGCCAGGGGCCGGCCGGCTGCTCCATCAGCGTCCCCGTGCGCTCGCGCACCTGCGAGTCGCCCCCGCCCGGCCCGCCCGAGCCCATCGCCATCCGCACCGCGGCCACCGCGAGCCCCGCGTGGAAGACGCCGGTGACGAGCGCCCCGGCGCGCGCGGCGAGCCCCTTCGCGTCAGTTCCCTTGTGCTCCGGGTCGAGCAGCGCCTGGACGAGCCGCCAGAGCGCGTACCCCGCGAGCCCCACCGCCAGCGCGATCAGCAGCGCCTTCCCGAACGGCTGGCGGAACACCTCCACCAGCGCCCCCTGTGGCCCCTCCGCGTGTCCCTTGCCGAGCGCCGCCTGCGCCGCCATCCAGGCGATCACCACGTAGACCACCCCGCGCGCGAAGTAGCCGATGCGCGCCAGCCGCTCGATCCACGGCGCCGCCTCGCGCTTCATCCCGCGCGCCGCCCGCCTCACCTGCTCGACCGGAATCTCCGCCATGGCTCCCCCTGTTCAGCGTCGCCGCGCCCCTGTGCAAGGAGCGTGACGGACGTCCGCAGGAACCTCGGAGACGCCGCTTCCGGACGAGGTGGGGCTGGTCCGGTGCGTCGAAGCCGTCCTCCAGGCGGCGGATAGTAGATCCCTCGGGCGCCCCGGCTTCGGTGCGGAGATGAACTCCGTCGCGGCGCCCTCGGGATGACATCATCGCGTGACGGGACTCACGCTGTCGCACTCTCGCACTCTCGCACTCTCGCACTCTCGCACTCTCGCACTTTCGCACTTTCGCACTCCCCCGTACTTTGGGCGGCGCTTCGCCGGGCCCGCGGTCCGGCAATCCAACCGATCCAGAGGTGAACGTTGGCGGACAACAGCTTCGACATCGTGATCATCGGCGCCGGGCCGGCGGGGTACGTGGCCGCCATCAAGGCCGCGCAGCTCGGCTTCAAGACGGCGTGCGTGGAAGAGGTGGCGCTGGGCGGCGTGTGCCTGAACATCGGCTGCATCCCCACCAAGGCGCTGCTGGAAAGCGCCGCCATGATCACCCACCTGGGCCACGCGAAGGAGTTCGGCGTCACCGTCGGCGAGCTCAAGCTCGACCTGGCCCAGGCCGTCAAGCGCAGCCGCCAGGTCTCCGAGCGCCTGGTGAAGGGGATCGGCTTCCTCTTCAAGAAGAACAAGGTCACGCACCTGGCCGGCCGCGGCCGCATCGCCGGCAAGGGCAAGGTCGAGGTGACGGGGAAGGACGGGAAGGCGCAGACGGTGTCGGCCAGGCACGTGATCATCGCCACCGGCTCGGCCCCGCGCGACCTGCCGTTCCTCAAGATCGACCACGACCGCGTGTGGGACTCCACCGACGCGATGATGGCGCAGGAGACCCCGAAGACGCTCGCCATCGTGGGCGCCGGCGCCATCGGCTGCGAGTTCGCCGACGTCTACGCCGCGTTCGGCACCAAGGTGACCATCATCGAGGCGCTGGACCGCGTGCTGCCGCTGGAGGACAAGGACTGTTCGGCGGTGGTGGAGAAGAGCTATCGCAAGCGGGAGATGGACATCTTCACCGGCGCGCGGCTGGAGAAGGCCGACGTGCGCAAGGACGGCGTCACGCTCACGCTGAAGACGGCGAAGGGCGAGACGAAGACGATCGAGGCCGAGCGCGTGCTCCAGGCCGTGGGCCGCGCGCCGCTGGTGCAGGACATCGGGCTGGAGAAGGTGGGGATCCAGCTCACCGAGCGCGGCTTCATCGCCATCGACCGGCAGATGAAGACGAACGTGGAGGGCTTCTACGCCATCGGCGACGTGGCCGGGCCGCCGCTGCTGGCGCACAAGGGCTCGCACGAGGGCGTGGCGTGCGTCGAGGCCATCCACGGCGACCCGCACGCCGGGATCGACTACGCCAACATCCCCAACTGCACCTACTGCCACCCCGAGATCGCTTCCGTCGGGCTGACGGAGGAGCAGGCGCGCGAGCAGGGGTACGACGTGGACGTGGGCGTCTTCCCCTGGAGCGCCAACGGCCGCGCGCTCACCGCGGGCGACACCGACGGCTTCGTGAAGGTGGTGCGGGACAGGAAGTACAGCGAGGTGCTGGGCGCCCACATCGTGGGGCCGCACGCCACGGAGCTGATCGCCGAGTTCGTGGTGGGCCGCCACCTGGAGACCACCGTGGAGGAGATGGACCGGGCCATGCACCCGCATCCCACCCTCTCCGAAGCCGTCGCCGAGGCCGCCCTGGCCGCCCTCGGCCACGCGCTGCACATCTAGCCGCGGCAGCCGCCGATGCGAGCGAGGCCGGCTCCGGATTCGATCCGGAGCCGGCCTCGACGTTTGGGTGCGCGTCCAAACCGTCAAAAGTTACAAACTGGACGACTTGCCCGGCAACTGTCAATCTCGTGCTCCAGGGCTGGTGTGCGATGACCGTGGCAGAAGCGATCGAAGCGTTCCTCTTCCACTGCCGCTACGAGAAGAACCTGAGCCCGAAGACGCTCAGAGCGTACGCCACCGACCTTGGGCAGTTCGCCAGGTTTCTGGTCTCGCTCGGAGAGCCTTGCCAGATCGCGGAAGTCGGGAAGGAGGAGCTTCGCGCCTTCATCAAAGCGCAGTACGAGCACCTCGCGCCGAAGAGCGTGAAGCGGAAGGTGGCGACCTTGAAGGCGCTGTTCGGGTACTTGGAGCGGGAAGATGCGGTGGCAGTTAGCCCCTTTAGGAAGATGGCGGTGCGCATCAAAGAGGAGCGGCGGCTCCCGCGGACCGTGCCGCTGTCGGAGCTGAAGCGCCTGTTCACGCACCTCTACCAGCTCAAGCAGGCGTGCGCTGATTCTGCCTCGCCCGAATACCACACCCTGCTGCGCGACATTGCGGTGCTTGAAGTGCTGTTTGCCACCGGCGCCCGGGTTTCGGAAGTGTGCCATCTCACTGTCGAAGACGTAGACTTGCGGAAGGGTTGGATTCGCATCATGGGTAAGGGAGGACGTGAACGAGTGATTTATCTGTGTAATGTGGAGACTCTATCTCTGCTGCGCGATTACCGGGCAATCGCGCACACAAGCACGCCCGCCTATTTCTTTCGGAATCAACGCGGAGGTCGGCTCTCGGAGCAGTCCGTGCGCGCAATGCTGAGCAAGTACACCAGCGGAGCCGGTCTCCAGCGGTCTGTAACTCCTCACATGGTCCGGCATTCAGTGGCTACATTACTGCTGGAGGAAGGCATGGACATCCGCTATATTCAGCAACTTTTAGGGCACACTTCAATCACCACTACCCAGATCTATACTGAGGTGCACCCTCCAAATCAGCGACGGCTCCTCGCGAGAAAACATCCGCGCCGTCGCTTCCACCTGAGTCCGAAATAATAGAGTCGAAGATCTAGCTGGAGCCTGAGAATTTGCGCTCGCTTAGCTCGACTATTATACTATGCTCGGTCTATTCGAGCCCTTTTCTCCAGCCTGCCTAGGCCTTCTGCCCATCCAGATAGGATTTCCGAGTCACCTCACTGGATAACAAGGAATTATCGTGGGCATTCTTCGCGCAGTCCTCAGAATTGTGCGCCCGCCTTCGTCGTTACTTGCCTTCTTATCCGTCCTCCTACCTTTGCTGGTACGAACGAGTGATCTGAGCTTTAGCCTGCAGAAAGCACTTCCGCTTCTCTTTGGCAGCATGTGCACGTTCATCGTCAATGACCTCGACGATGTCGAGAAGGACAGGATCAATCATCCAGACCGGCCTTTGCCGAGCGGCGAGTTGAAACCCGCGTTTGTCGCCGTCCTGTATTACTGCTGTCTCGCGTCGACATTGCTGTCGATCCGTTTTGGTATCGGCACAAATCCGATCTCCTTCCTCTATTACCTGGGATTGATAGCGGCCATCAGCTACAGGTACGTCGTGGAGTATCTGCCTGTTATCAAGCCGCTTTACGTCGCGCTGGTATCGACCGGACCCGTGATCCTTATCGTGCAGTACTCCCCTCGTGAACCCAGCCTCTATGCGGTGGCGGTAGCGGTCTTCTTCTTCATGCTCGGCCGGGAGCTGTGCAAGGATTTACCAGATCGCCCCGGCGATCCTGCGTCGTTCCTGCACACCCTCGAGCCGCGCCGAGTCGCGCTCATCTCGGGTGTGTGCCAGACGGCTGGGGTTGCACTCGTGTCGCTACGAGTCGAAACCGTTCTCGGGTTCCTGAACATCCTGCTGATGGCCCTGCTAGTCGTGCTCTCTTATGTTTTCTGGCTCCGCTGGGGCCGTCTTACAACCGCTCTCGGACTGATGAAAGGCACGATCTTCCTTGGACTTTTCTTTTTGATATAGCATCCGGATCGCAGCGACACCAATTACTGTCCTCTGACTAACGCGTTATGAGCGGCTCCAGCACCATGACCAGAATCGTTATTCCGATCGGTAGATCGCTCCATGATAATTGCAAGCTGTACTGTAACTCCTCACGATACATTTTCTCGAACTCCATCAGGCGGAGCTTTTTTTCGAACCCGCTCAGGGTCGCGTTTTTTATTTCCTCATGTAGGCTTGCGAGTTCAATATCAATCGATTTGTCATAGATTTTCCGTAGCACTTCACGTGGATAGAAGTTAAAAATCAGAAGTACGGGCGTTGCAATGATGACCGGCAGTAGCAGGAAGACCTGCGCACTCCGGCCAATGAAACTATCGTACAAAAATGGCGCGCCGTAGTAGCTTCGTACACCAAGATAAACCCCAATAAGAGCCAGAATCGACACCGTTTGAACATATGTATTTACAGCGTCGAGCTTCCGCTCTTTGAAGAGATGCCGGCGAGGATTCTGAACGTATGTGTTGACAACGTTGAGTTCACGCTGTTTGAAGAGATTACGAGTAACCTGAACATCGAGCAGGGAGTGAAGCATCATCCCGGCGTAGCGGATCTTGCGTCCAGCATAGCTGGCAAGCCCACATTGCAGACAGCCCGCGATCAGCATCACCTCTTCTGCTATGCCATAGAGCGGAAAATGGCAAACCTGAAGAACTATGAAGCCAATGATGATCATTTCCGATGCAAAGACAATCGTACGGCTGAGGCTGGAATACCTTCGTTTGTTCTCAAAGTAATCCGTTGTTGAGAGCTCCTCCGTTGTGAACGTTGCCTCGATGGCATTGGGTATCATGTGCTGCGAGCTGCCGATCAGCAAAGCGGTCACAACGCCTAGTCCAAGCGTTACGAGCGTGTTGAAGGGCCCGATGTACATCCTCAGGAACTGCTGGGCTTCCTCTCTCCCTTCTACTGCGTGGATAAGGGCTGTGCCGGCAAGGCCGTAGACCAGGCTCACACCAAACCCCATGAATACAAGCCACATGAAGTGAATCGGGGAGGGCGATCGCACGATAATTCCTTGTTATCTAACAAGAATGCACCCTTGAGCTGTACCCATTACCGCGCAACTACAATCGGCTACACGGTCGAATGCTTGATGGATGATACCACTTTGCAGAGCATCGTTCGGGTACAGCTTTCTGATAAAGCCTCACACAGAGGACACAGAGAACACAGAGAAACTTCAATCGCGTCTTCAGTTCCTCCGTGTTCTCTGTGTCCTCTGTGTGATTCCCAATCTGTTC
>DASVWD010000073.1 GCA_036389795.1 Longimicrobium sp. | reverse complement strand
CCGGTGGTGTTCTGGATCAGCCCGCCCGTGCAGGTCGGCGTGGCGATCGAGCAGCTCCCGCCGTTGCCCGCCACCACGAGCCCGCCGCTCGAGCCCGTGTTGTTCAGCACGATCCCGTTCACGCCGCCGTTGGCCGAGATCGACCGGAAGGTCAGGCCCGAGGCGCCGATGGTGGTGTTCGCCACGTTCAGCGCGGTGCCGGTCGTCGACGTGATGGAGTTGTTCGCCCCCGTCACGGTCACCGTCCCCCCGCCCGTGGCGCTGAAGCCGGCGCCACTGGTGGTGGTGATCCTGAGCGAGTCGACGAAGCTGATGGTGGCGCCCGTGTTGCTCGACAGCGTCACCGCCGCGCTGGCGCCCGTGCTCAGCACCTTGGTGGCGCCGGAGAACGCGATGGTGCCGCCGGTGCCGTTCTGCACCAGGATGCCGGTGCCCGTGTCGCTGATCGAGCCCGAGAGGGTCACCGTCCCGCCCGTCCTCCCGGAGATGGAGACCGACCGGTTGGCGGTGTTGGTGATGCTGCCGGCGTAGTTGATCGCGTCCGTGCCGCCGCTCACCAGGAAGTCCTCGGCGGCGGCCGTGGCGATCGAGCCTGAGCCCAGGTTCACGGTCCCGCTCACGCTCGTCAGACTGATCCCCCGCCCCGTGCTCCCCGACGAGCTCGTGCTGGAGAAGCCCGCCCCGCTGAAGGTGGTGCTGGTGGCGTCGACCGCCGGCCCGCCCGTGGCGCTCACCGTGCCGCCGCCGATGCTCAGCGTCCCGGCGCTCGAGGCGAAGAGACCGGTGCCGCTGCTGGTGGTGATCGCGAGCGAGCCGAAGGTGGTGGTCCCCGAGTTGGTCTGCAGGTGCACGCCGGTCCCGCTCGAGCCGCCCTTGCCGACGGTCGTGGTGCCGAACGAGAACCCGCCGGAGCCCTGCACGTGGATCCCCGTCCCGCTCGGGTTGGTGATGCTGGTGGTCCCGCTGGTCAGGGTGCCGGCCTGGTTGACCAGGTTGATGCCGTTGCCGGTGCCGCCCGTGGCCGAGATGCTGCCGAAGGCGGCGTCCAGCGTCCCCGACGTGGTCAGGTCCAGCGCCCGCCCCGAGCCGTTGTTGATGCTCACGTCCGCCACCGTCAGCGTGCCCACGGTCGAGCCGGCGATCGCCGCGCCCGGGGCGCCCCCGGCCACGAAGCCGCGCAGCACGTTGCCGCTGCCCAGGGTGATCCCGTTGCCGCTGGCGGAGGCGAGGGTGGGCGCGGCGCCGCCGGTGGCCGGCTGCGCGCCCGCGTCCGCCGGCCAGGTGAGGCCGGCCAGCGTGGCGAAGACGCCCGCCGCGCCCTGGCCGATCAGCCGCTGCGTGTTCTTCAGCACCAGCGCGCCGGTGCCCGAGTACGTCCCCGAGGCCACGTAGACGACGTGCCCCGCCAGGTTCGCCGAGCCGTTGTAGCAGCCGCTGGCGCCCACCAGGCAGTTGAACGGCGTCCCCTTCCGCCCGTCGCCGCCCGCGCCCGCCGCGGCGTCCACGAACCAGACGGGCGTGCCCACCGTGAGCGACACCGTGGCCACGGAGCTGGTGCCGAAGCCGTTGGTGACCGTGAAGGTGAAGCTCGCCGCGCCGGTGAAGCCCGCGCTCGGGGTGAACTCGAAGGTGCGGTCGGTGTGGATCACCGCCACCCCGCCGGTGGCTCCGGTCACGTCGTAGGTGGGCTGGTCGCCCGCGGCCGTCACCGTGAAGCCGGTGCTGGTGGTGGTGTTGATCGGCACGTTCCCCACCAGCGTGGGCGTGTACGTGCTCGAGGTCGCCGTCGGCCGCACGCCCACCGCGATCTTCACGGTCGCTTCGGAGCTGCCGGCCCCGTTGGCGATCCGGTACTGGAAGGTGAAGTAGCCGGTGAAGCCCGTCTTCGGGGTGTAGGTGAAGCTCCCGTCGGCGTTGACGGTCAGCGAGTGCCCGTCGACGACCACGTTGCTCCCCGCGGCGTTGGTTACCGTGCCGCCGAGCGTGCCGCCGCCGAAGTGGGTGAGCGTGGCCGCCGGGAAGCCCAGGATGTCGTTGGCCAGCAGGCCGGGCGTGGAGCCCGCGGGCGCGACGAGCGTGGCGTCGAGCGCGGTGTGGAACGCGCTGCCCGGCGCGCTGGCGCTCGCGGCCGAGTCGGCCACCGCGACCGGCGGCGCCTGCACGGTGAGGGTCACCGTGGCGCTGTCGGTGCCCGCCGGGTTGGTGAGCCGGTAGAGGAAGGTGTAGACCCCGCCCGTGGTCGGGTTCGCCAGCGAGAAGGTGCCGTTGGCGTTGACCGTGAGCGTGCCGCCCGCCAGCGGCACGCTGGCGCCGGCCGCGCTGGAGCCCACCGTGCCGCCCAGGCTCCCGCCGCCGAAGTGGGTCAGCGTGCCGGCCGGGTCGCCCAGGTCGTCGGCGCCGCCGCCGTTGTCCGCCGTCACGTTGCCGTTCAGCGTCGAGCCCGTCGTGGTGGTGAAGGCGTCGTCCTTCGCGTCGGGCGGCCGCTGCACCACGATGGTGACCGTGGCGTCGTCGCTGCCGGCCGCGTTGGCCAGCCGGTACTGGAAGGTGTAGGTGCCCGCGGTGGTCGGGCTCGCCAGCGAGAAGGTGCCGTTGGCGTTGACCGTGAGGGTCCCGCCCGCCAGCGCCACGCTGGCGCCGGCCGCGTTGGAGGTCGCCGTCCCGCCCAGCGAGCCGCCGCCGAAGCCGGCGACCGTCGCGGCCGGGGAGCCCAGGTCGTCGGCCCCGCTCCCGTTGTTCGCCGTCAGGTCGCCGTTCAGCGTGGCGCCCGGCAGCATGGTGAAGCTGTCGTCCTTCGCATCCGGGCCCCGCTGCACGACGATGGTCACCGTCGCGTCGTCGGTACCCGCCGCGTTGGTCAGCCGGTACTGGAAGGTGTAGGTCCCGGCCGTGGTCGGGTTGGCCAGCGAGAAGGTGCCGTTGGCGTTCACGGTGAGCATGCCGCCCGCCAGCGCCACGCCGGCGCCGGCCGCGTTGGAGGTCACCGTCCCGCCCAGGCTCCCGCCGCCGAAGGAGGTCAGCGTGCCGGCCGGGTCGCCCAGGTCGTCGGCGCCGCCGCCGTTGTCGGCCGTCAGGTCGCCGTTCAGCGTGGTGCTCACGACCGTGGTGAAGGCGTCGTCCTTGGCGTCCGGCGCCCGCTGCACCACGATGGTGGCCGTGGCGTCGTCGGAGCCGGCCGCGTTGGTCAGCCGGTACTGGAAGGTGTAGGTGCCCGTGGTCGTCGGGTTGGCCAGCGAGAAGCTCCCGTTCGCGTTCACGGTGAGCGTGCCACCGGCCAGGGATACGCTCGCGCCGGCCGCGTTGGAGGTCGCCGTCCCGCCCAGCGAGCCGCCGCCGAAGCTGGCGACCGTCGCAGCCGGGGAGCCCAGGTCGTCGGCCCCGCTCCCGTTGTCCGCCGTCAGGTCGCCGTTCAGCGTGGCGCCCGGCGACACGGTGAAGGCGTCGTCCTTCGCGTCCGGGGCCCGCCGCACGACGATGGTCACCGTGGCGTCGTCGGTCCCCTGCGAGTTGGTGAGGCGGTACTGGAAGGTGAAGGTCCCGCCCGTGGTGGCGCCGTTCAGCGAGAAGGTGCCGTCGGCGTTCACCGTGAGCGTGCCGCCCGCCAGCGCCACGCCGGCGCCGGCCGCGTTGGAGGTCACCGTCCCGCCCAGGCTCCCGCCGCCGAAGGAGGTCAGCGTGGCCGCGGGCTGGCCCAGGTTGTCGGCGCCGCTCCCGCTGTCGGCGAACAGGCTCCCGCTCAGGTTGCTCCCAGCGTTCACGGTGAAGGCGTCGTCCTTCGCGTCGGGCGGCGAGACGGCGAGCACCAGCAGCACGGCGCTCCCCGAGGCCGAGCCGCTCGTCGCCACGATCTGCGTGGAGTCGTCCGCCGCCAGCGGGCTGGCCCCGGTCGCGGTCGTGCTCGTCCCCGTCGCGGGGCTCACGGTCGCGGCTGCGGGGTTGCTGCTGCTCCAGCCGACCGTGGGGCTCGGGATGGTGTTCCCGAACGCGTCCGTCACCGTGGCGGTGAAGCCCGCCGTCCCCCCGGCCGGGATGGTGTCCCGGGCCGGAGCGACCACGACGGTCGCCGGCGCGCCGACCGCGACGTCGAACGCGCTGCTCGTCGCCCCGGTCAGGCTCCCCGAGCTGGCCGCCAGGGTGTAGCCCGTCCCGGCCTTGTCGATCGACAGCGTGGAGAAGGTCGCGACGCCGTTCACGGCCGCCACGGTCGTGGTGCCGGAGAGCGTCCCGCCGGACGGGTTGGCGCCGATCGCGACGGTGACGTTGTCGGTCGCGGTGGCGACCGGGTTCCCCAGCGCGTCCCGGATCTCCACCTGCACCGCGGGGGTGATCGCCTGCCCCGCCGTGGTGTTCGTCGGCTGGACGGTGAAGGCGAGCTGCGCCGCGGCTCCGGCCGTGACGTCGAACGCGCCGCTCGTCGCCCCGGTGAGCCCGGAGGCGGACGCCGTGAGCGTGTAGCCGGTCCCCGCCCTGTCGATGCTGAGGTCGGAGAAGGTGGCCACCCCGTTCACCGCCGCCACCGTCGCCGTCCCCGACAGCGTGCCGCCCGAGGGGTTGGTCCCGATGGCCAGGGTGATCGAGCTCGATGCCCCGGTGACCGTGTTCCCCGCTGCGTCCTGCACCGTCACCTGCACCGCCGGCGTGATGCTGGCGCCCGCGGACGTGTTCGACGGCTGGACGGTGAAGGCGAGCTTCGTCGCCGCCCCGGGCGCGACGTCGAACGCGCTGCTCGTCGCCCCCGTGAGCCCGGACGACGAGGCGGCGAGCGTGTAGCCCGTCCCCGTCTTGTCGATGCTGAGGTCGGAGAAGGTGGCGACCCCGTTCACCGCCGCCACCGTCGCCGTCCCCGACAGCGTCCCGCCCGAGGGGTTGGTGCCGATGGCGAGCGTGATGCTGTTCGTCGCGCCCGAGACCACGTTCCCCAGCGCGTCCTGCACCTCCACCGTCACCGCGGGGGCGATCGCCGCGCCCGCCGTGGTGTTCGTCGGCTGCTGCGCGAAGACGAGCTTCGCCGCCGCGCCCGCCGTCACGTCGAAGGCGCTGCTCGTCGCGCCCGTGAGCCCCGAGGCCGCCGCGGTGAGCGTGTAGCCGCTGCCTACTTTGTCGATGCCGAGGTCCGCGAAGTTGGCGATGCCGTTCACGGCCGCCACCGTCGCCGTCCCCGACAGCGTGCCGCCCGACGGGTTGGTGCCGATCGCCACCGTCACGTTGTCGGTGGCGCCCGTCACGGTATTCCCGTAGGCGTCGCGGATCGCGACCTGGACGGCCGGGGTGATGGCGGAGCCCGCCGCCGTGCTCGTCGGCTGCTGCGTGAAGGCGAGCTTCGCCGCCGCGCCCGCCACCACGGTGAGCGTGGAGGTGCCCGACTTGTTCGACGCCGCCGCGGTCACCACGTGCGCCACGCCCGCCACGGAGTCGACCGTGAAGGTGGTGGTCGCCTGCCCGGAGGCGTTCGTGGTCCCCGTGGTGGTGGTGAAGGAGCCGCCGTTGGTGCTGCTCCAGGTGACGGCGATCCCCGGGAGCGGGTTGTTCTGCTTGTCGAGCACGGTGGCGGTCAGCAGCTGCGACCCCTTCGCCGCCACGCTGGCCGACGGCGGCGCGACCGCGACGGAGCCCACCGGCTTCCCGCCGCCGCCCCCGCCGCCTCCTCCGCCCGTGTCGCCGCCGCAGCTGCCCTCGGTGAAGACCGCGTACCGGCTGAAGTGCGAGATGGGAGCGGTGACCGTGTTCACCGTGGTGTTCACGCTGCTGCCGGGCACCTCGCTCCACGCGCTCGCCTTGAACTCGCAGATCACCAGGTTCGCCTCGTTCGCGCCCGGCGGGAGGTTCGCGTCGTCGTAGCTGATGGTGAGCGACACCGGGAGCGCGAAGGTGAGCCCCGAGGGCCCGAAGCTGTACGCCGTGTTCGCGACGTAGCCGGCCGCGGAGACCGTGGCCGGCGACACCGAGATCCTCCAGTCCTCCGCCAGCGCGCCGGCGGGGAACCCCATCACCACCTTCCCGCCCACGAAGGGGAACGTGCCGCCCGCGGAGCCCACCACCGCGCTGGAGGGCGCCGGGCGGGTGAACGTCTCCAGCACGATCTGTCCGCGCACCAGCTTCTTCGCCTGCACCGTCTGCCCCCACGCGCCGACCAGCCCCCCCGGCGCGGGAGACGAGAGGCCGAACGAGGCCATGTTCGTGTACGCCAGGCTCCCCACGATCGCCGACGCCGCAGGGTTGGCGGCGTTCTTCTCCACCTGGTCGTAGCTGCGCACCGCCAGGTCCGGCCCCACCTGCGCCCCGGAGATCCCCTGCACCCAGTCGTAGCGCGGCGAGGTGCCGTCGGGCCGGAGGTCCGAGAAGTCCTGCAGCACCACCAGCCCCGTCAGGCCGTCGCCCCACTGCCCCGCCGCCCAGCGCCCCAGGTTCTGGATCAGCGTCAGCTTCCCGGCGCTGGTCCCCGAGATGGTCCCCCGGTCGGGCGTCCCCGACCACACCGCCACCCGCCCGGTGAGCACCTGCGCCAGCCGCGTCTGCACCCCCGGCTCGCGCAGCAGGTCGTACGGCGCGTTGGCCAGCGACGGGACGAAGACGGCCGCGTACTGCTGCAGCTGCGCCAGCGTCATGGTGCGCAATTCCGTGTAGCGCTTGTCCACGCCGCCGGGGAAGGCGAGGGTCGATCCCGTCGTGGTGGCCAGCGCCAGCTGCTGGGCCACGCGGTCGCACCCCGCGGCGTCGGCCGGGGGGCAGACGACCAGCGCCTTCTGCGCGGCCAGCCCGGAAGCAAGCAAGGGGGCGGCGAAGACCGCCGCGAGGAGCGCGGCGGCCCGGAGGGAAGAGCGGCTCATGTTGGCCTCAGTTGCAGGCGTCTGCGATGACTGCCTGGAAGGTGGCGACGTCCTGGGCGAGCGACGCGTCGCGCGGGGCGCGCGCCAGGGAGGCGCGCGAGTCGGCGAGCTGGCGCTGGTACGCCGCGCACAGGCTCGACCCCTGCTCCGCGGGCGCGGCCGCCGAACTGGCCTCCGCGGGAGCCTCGAGCTTCGCGGCGTCGGCCGCGGTGGACTCGGTCGGGGTCTTCGGGGGGAGCTGGCACGCCGCCAGGGCGAGCGCGGCGGCGAGGAGGAGAGAGGACCGCATGGGACTGCCTCCCAACAGGGATGAGGCCGGCGGAAAGCGCCGGAGGGAGAGTCCTCGTTCGGCAGCCGGGCTGTCTCGCGGAACGCGAGACCCAGGGCTTTGCGGACCGGCCTCGCGGCCGGGGTGCCGTTTGTCGGGAGGGGCGGACGCCGGGAGGCTCCGGACCGTGAGAAACGAAGAGGGATGATCGGCGAGTATTTTCCCGGCGGGCCGCGGGAGGGCAAGAAGCAGACCGATGCCGGCGTGCTCCGGGCGCCGCGCCATCGGACGCGCAAGTGCTCACGTGACAGAGAGTTACCTGATCTGCCAGCAGCGGCCGTGGTCCGTCCGCTTCACGGTGCGAAGGCTGGAGTGAGGTGCAGGCGCCCCATACTCGCCGCGCCGATGATGCGCGCGCGCTACAAACTCGAGGCGCGCTCCCGGGGCGGGGGTCCGCGCTTCATCACATCGCAGGGGATCGTCCGGGGGCGATCCCGAAAAGACTCGCGCCGGATCCGGGGAACATCGGATCTCATATCACGCAGAGTCGGCAGCGTCAGCGGAGAACGCCTCCGTCGACTCTGCCGACTCCGTGTGAGAAAAGGCTTTCCCCGGACCCCGTAGAGAAACGGAGGAGCAGAAGGACCGAAGTCCCCGCTCCTCCGTGTGATCCGGCCTGCTCCGCCCGGAGCCGGGACGATGCCCGGCGACGTGGGATCACCCCGCCGCCGCGCCGGCCGCCGGGCGCGTCATCAGCAGGTAGACGCCCGTCTCCCCGCGGTACTCGAACCCCAGCCGCTCGTACAGGCGCCGGGCGGGGTTGAAGACCTCCACGTGGATGCTGACCGGCTTCCCGGCCGCGTCGCCCTCGGCGAACACCCGCCGGAGCAGCCGCGTGCCGATCCCGGCGCCGCGGTGCTCGGGAAGGAGGGCGATGTCCACGATGCGGATCTCCCGCTCCCAGCGGTCCACGTACAGCCGCCCGATCGGCTCGCCGTCCAGCAGCACCAGGTCGAAGCTGGCGTCGGGGTAGTGCTCGGTCCACCAGGCGTGCTGCGCCGTGAACTGCTGGCGCACGAACGCCTCCTTCTGCTCCGGGGTCCACGGCACCCGCTCCAACTCGTCGGCGCGGATGGTGCCGTAGAGGCGCAGCAGGAAGTCCATGTCCTGGTCGCGGATCGGGCGCAGGCTCAGCGCCCCCGTCGTGGTGTCCATGCGGATCGTGGGGAGTGGGGTGCTCGCGGGCAGAAGAGACCGGGTCCTGCTGTCCCGAAACGAGACGAAGAAGCTCTCGCTTCCGGACATTTTGTGCAGACGGCGGCGCGAAGGGGGCGGTCCGGAGACCGCCCCGCCCCGCGTTTCCGTGCGTTTCTACGGACGCTGCGGGAAGATCCCCTGCAGCGCGATGCAGAAGTTGAGCGCCAGGTACGGCTGCATGTTGTTGTGCGGCAGCCCCCCGCCGGCCGGCGCGAGCATCTGGAAGCTCATGTTCACCACCGCCCCGGAGGTCTTGAACAGGTTCCCGCCGCCGAACGGCCGGGCCCACAGCGCCCCGGCGGGAGCGGTGGTGTTGCCGAAGGTGTTCTGCGCCTGGAGGACGTGGGTGTGCACCGGGATCTCGGACTGCAGCAGCGTGATGCTCTCCACCCCGCTCTGCTCTCCCAGGTCGCGCAGGGAGAGCCCCTGCCCCTGCCCCGGCTGCATCGGGGCGCTCCCCTGCAGGTTGGGAAGCGCGAACGTGCTCTTCCCGTCGCCGCCGTAGGTGGTGCCCAGCAGCGCGAAGAGCGCCGTGTTCTGGGAGATCGGCATGAGCTGCCCGTTGCAGAACGCCCACCCCGTGGGCGGGAAGTTGAACGGGAAGATGCGGATCTCCGCGAGGAACTGATCGGACATGGGCGGTCGCTCCTCAGGTTTGGCTCGGGAAGATCCCGAACAGGGAGATGATGAAGTTGATGCAGAGGAACGGCTGCGTGTTCTCGTGCGGCTGGCTCCCGCCGGCGGGCTGGACCGTGCCCGGGTTCATCGCCACCGGCGAGTTGGGCGGAGCGTAGATCCGCTTGGTGGTGGGCGTGGCCGTCACGTTGTCGGTGGCCGCCAGGTCGCCCGCCGCCAGGCCCGACGCCAGCAGCGCGTGGGAGTGGGCCGGGATCTGCTGGACGGTGAGCGTCTCCTGCTCGGTGCCGGCCATCTCCCCGATCTGGTAGGTGGTGCCGTCGGGCCCGGTGCCCATGTGGATCGGGATGCGGCTGGCCAGGTTCGGCAGGTTGAACGTCTCCTCGCCGTCGCCGCCGTAGGTGGTGCCGATCAGCTGGAACAGGACTTCGTTCTCGGAGATCGGGAGCGTCGCGCCTTCGCAGAACATCCAGCCGTTGGGGGCGAAGTTTCCGGCGAACATCCGGATCTCGCCCACGTAGGGTTGCGCCATGGGAGGTCGTCTCCGGTCAGTTGCGCGAGGGGAAGATGCCCTGCAGTGCGATGATGAAGTTCAGCACCAGGTAGGGCATCATGTTGTTGTGCGGCTGGCTGCCGCCCACGCTGCTCACCCCCTGCGGGGCCATGGCGACGAGGCCTCCCGGGGGGAGGTAGACGGCCTGGAACACGGTCTGGTCAACCGTGGCCAGGAACGCGCCGGCCGGCGAGGGGTTGTCGGCCAGGTCCGAGACGGCCGACGCCCCGTGCGTGTGCGTCGGGAGCTGCTGGATGTTGACCGTGACGCTGGTGCTCCCCGCCGCCTCGCCCAGGTCTTGGCCGTTGCCGAAGTGGATCGGCACCCGGCCGCGCAGGTTCGGCAGCGCGAAGTTCGTCTGCCCGTTGCCGCCGTAGGTGGTCCCCAGGAGCGCGAAGAGCGCCTGGTTCTGGTTGATGGGCAGGAGCTGCCCGTTGCACAGCGCCCACCCCTTGGGTGGGAAGTTGAACGAGACGATCTTGATCTCGCTCAGGAAGGGTTCCGACATCACTCCTCCTTCGGGTTCGGGTCCCGCACTGGGGACCGGTTGGAGAGTGAACTGCACCCGTGCGGAAAGCCGCGAGCGGCGGGCGCGCGCCACCGTGGAGCGGCCTTCCGGTCCTGCGCGGCGCGAGCGCGCCGGTCCTGCAGACCGATGTCGGGGGAGACTACCGTTCGAGAGGACTGCCGGAGCCGCGGCCGGCGGAGCGCCCGCCGGCCGCGGCCCTTCACGACGATGCTGCGCCGGCGGACGCCCGGGAGGCGCCCGCCGGTCCCTGCCCGATCAGATCCCCGGCCGCTGGCAGAGCGCGCCGTTCGACTTGCTCACCGCCGAGACCGCCACGTTCGCCAGCGTCACCCCGGGGTTGTCCGCCACCACCTCGGCCGCCGTCAGCGCGCCCACCCCCGCGCGCTCGTACGTCATCGTCCCGCCCAGCCCCCCGAAGTTCCCGTCCAGGTACACGTCGAAGAACCCCGACGGCGTCCCCGTCACCGTGTTCCCGGTCATCGCCAGGCACAGCAGCTGGTCCGCGTCGCCGAAGCGGAACACCCCGAACGCACCCACGAACGGCTGCGATCCCTGCGTGTGGCCGTTCACCGTGTTGTTGGTCAGCACCAGGTCCATGTCCGCCAGCGCGCCCGTCCCGTTCGCCGCGTTCGTCTCCCCCGAGGCCACCTCCCACCCGTCGGCCCCGATGTTCGTCAGCGTGTTCCCGTTGAACTGCAGGATCATCCGCGCGTTCTGGTTCAGGCCGATCTCGAACCCGTCGTCCAGCGTGCTGCTGATGTTGTTCGTCTCCACCCGCGCCTTCAGGGTCGAGGTGTTCCCCGCGCCCATCAGGTACACCCCGTCGCCGCTCACCCGCGTGAACGTGTTGCCGGTCGAGACGAAGTTCGTCGTCCCCCCCAGGCTGTTCACGTTGATCAGACCGGCACGGCACTGCGGGTTGGCCGAGCACAGCACGTTCAGCCCCACGTCCACGCTGAGCGTGTTGTTCGAGAACGTCACCGTGTGCGTCGTCGTCGCCGCCGGATCGCTGCCGAAGTCGAAGGAGGTGTTCACGATGTTCTTGAACGTGCTCCCCTGCACCGACGCCGAGATCACCGACGTCCCGGTCGGGCGGATCTGGATCGCCGAGTTCGCGAACGAGCTGTTCTTCGGGTTCGGGAACTCGAACACGCTCCCGTTCTGCACCGTGAAGGTCAGGTTCGTGTTCGCGTTCGCCACCTGCACCAGGTTCTCCGCAGCGCCCCGGAACGTGGTCGCGTCGATCAGCGCCGTCCCGGTCACGTTGACCAGGTTCAGCCCGTTCATGTTGTTGACCCCGTTCCCGTTCGTCTCCAGGTAGCTCGTGTTCAGCGTCAGCCCGGCCACCGCGCTCGCGTCGATCCCGTGCGCGCCCGAGTTCTGGATCCGCACCCGCGTCAGCGAGACGCCGCTGGTGGAGGTGAGCTGCACCCCCGAGCCGGTGGTGTTCTGGATCAGCCCGCCCGTGCAGGTCGGCGTGGCGATCGAGCAGCTCCCGCCGTTGCCCGCCACCACGAGCCCGCCGCTCGAGCCCGTGTTGTTCAGCACGATCCCGTTCACGCCGCCGTTGGCGGAGATGCTCTGGAACGTCAGCCCGCCGCTGCCGATGGTGGTGTTCACCACGTTCAGCGCTTCGGCCCCCGCGGCGGTGATCGTGTTGCCGGCGCCGGCCACGATCACGGTCCCGCCGCCGGTGGCGTCGAAGCCCTTCCCGGTGCCGCTGGTGGTGATCGCCAGCCCGCCGCCCGTGAACTCGACGGTGGCGCCCGTGTTGCTGGTCAGCGTCACGCCGTTACGGGTGGCCGGCAGGTTCAGCGTCTTGGTCGCGCCGCGGAAGGCGATCCGGCCGCCGGAGTTGTTCTGCACCAGGATCCCCGAGTGGGTGCTGGTGATGCCCCCCGTCACCACCACCGAGTCGCCGTTCACGCCCTCCACGTGCACCGGCCGCGAGCTGGTGGCGTTCTGGCTGATGCTCCCCGCGTAGACCACCGCGGGGTTGCCGGCCAGGGAGCCGGCGGGGAACGTCTCGAGCACCCGCAGCGCGGGCGCGGTGCGGTTGCTCACGCTCGCGGTGGCCGCGAACGTGAACACCCCGTCCGAGTTCTGCAGGATCTCGATCCCCGGCCCGCCGCCCTGGAGCGTGGTGGTGCCGTTGAACGCGTAGCTCCCGTCGGCGTTGTGGAAGAGCAGGCCGGTGAGCACGCCGCCCGCCGGCGTCCCGCTGTTCGCCGCCACGGTCCCGCTGAAGGTGAGCGTCCCGGTGGCGTGCCCGACCACGGCCAGGAGCGGCTGCTGGTTGTTCTGGGTGAGGTTGCCCTGCCAGGTGGCCGACACGGTCCCGTTACGGACCACCATCAGCGAGTCGGTGCCGCCGGCCAGGGTGCCGCCGCTCACCGTGAAGCTGCCGGCCACGGTGTTCAGCAGCACGCCCTTGATCGCCCCCGAGAGGGTGCCGCCGATGCTGGCGAAGGTGCCGTTCAGCGTCCCCGTCCCCAGGTTGAGCGCCGGGCCGCTCGTCGCGGCCAGCGTGGTGCCGTTCACCGACAGCGTGCCGAAGCTGAGGCCGAAGACGGCGGCGTTCCCGCTCGCCCCGGCCGTCACGTTCATGAAGTTGAGCGCCGTGTTCACGGTCACGCTGAGCGAGACGGCGTGCCCGCTGGTGCCGCTGATGCTGCCGCCGGAGCCGCCCGTGACCCCGTCGCCCGTCACCTGGAAGCCGCCGCCGGTCAGGCTGGACAGCAGGATGCCGTTGGTCCCGCCCGTGGCCGAGACGCTGTGGAAGGTGACCCCCGACGCGCCCAGCGCGATGTTCGACAGGCTCACCGGCGTGCCGCCCGTGGAGGCCGCCGTGTTGTTGGCGCCGGTCACCTGCAGCGTCCCGCCGCCCGAGGCGGCGAGGCCGGCGCCGGTGGTGGTGGTGATCGCCAGCCCGCCGCCGCCGAAGCTGATCGTTGCGCCGGTGTTGTTGAGCACGTTCACGGCGACCCCCGTGCCCGTGCTCACCACCTTCGAGGAGCCGGTGAAGGCGATCGTGCCGCCGGTGTTGTTCTGGACCAGGATGCCGGTGTTGATGTTGTTGTTCTTGGTGAGGGTGCCGCCGTAGGTGAACGCCGGCGCGCTCCCCAACACCCGCACCGCGTGGTCCGTGGGGTTGGTGATGCTCGCCGTCCCCGCGCTCCCGGCGATGTCGAAGGTGCCGGCGGAGCCGTTCAGCACGTCGATGCCCGCGTCGCCGCCGTTCAGGGTGGTGGTGCCGGTGATGTTGTAGGTGCCGTCGGCGTTGTCGAACTGCAGGCCGGTGCCGTTGGTGGCCGAGAGCGCGCCGCCGAAGGCGAGCGTCCCGGCGGAGTGCCCGCCCGTCACCGAGAGCAGCGCCGCGGCGTTCGGCTGCGTGATGCTCCCCGCGTAGCTCATCGACACCGTGCCGCCGATCACCGCCACGGCGGTCCCCGTCGGGTTGGTGATGCTGCCGCCCGCGGCCGAGAAGGTGCCGCTGACGGTGTTCAGGATCAGCCCGCTGCTGGCGCTGTTGGCCGAGCTGAGGCTGGCGAAGGTGCCGACGAGCTTCGAGTTGGCCAGGCTGAGCGCCGGGCCGCCGGTGGCCGACACGTTCACCGCCTGCACCACCAGGCTGTCCACCGCCGAGGTGAAGATCCCGGCGTTGCCGCCCGCACCGGCGCCGGTGACGTCCAGGAAGCGCAGCGCGACCGTGGTCCCGCTCAGCGTGGAGAGCTCCACCCCGTGGCCGGTGGTGGACTGGATGGTGCCGCCCGAGGCCGGCGTGGCCGCGTCGCCGGTCACCTGGAAGCCGGCACCGGTCACGCCGGTGAGCTTGATCCCGTTCACCGCGCCGTTGGCCGACACGCTGTGGAAGACCACGCCGCTGCCGCCGGTGTTCACCGCGTCCAGGGTGACGGCCGTGCCCGTGCCGGTCGCCACCGTGTTCAGGGCGCCGGTGACGGAGACGAGCCCCCCGCCGGTGGCGCTGAAGCCCGCGCCGCCGGTGGTGGTGATCACGAGCCCGCCGCCGCCGAAGGCGACGCTGGCGCCGCTGTTGCTCGCCAGGGCCACGCCGGCGTTGGCGCCGGTGCTCACCGTCTTGGCCAGGCCGTTGAAGGCGATCGCGCCGGCCGTGTTGTTGTGGACGTCGATCCCCTTCCCCGTGAGGGAGATCGAGTCGGCGAAGGTCACGCTGCCGCCGGTGAGGCCCGCGACGACGATCCCGCCGCCCGCGTCCTCCACGTTCTCGGCCAGGGTGATCGCCCCGCCCGCGAGGTTGGTGACCACGACGGCCGAGTCGAGCGTGTTCTGGATGCGCCCCGGGTAGCTGAAGGTGAGGCTCCCGCCGTTGACGCGGAAGGCGATCCCGTCGGGGTGCCGAATCAGCCCGCCGGCGGCCGAGAGCGTGCCGCCCACGCCGTCCAGCGAGATCCCCGTGGTGTTGCTGCTGTCGGAGGAGAGGAGCGCGAAGTTGGCCGCCAGCGTGCCGGTGGTGAGGTCGAGCGCCGGCCCGCGCGGGTTGACCCCCAGGTCCGAGGCGGTGAGCGTGCCGAAGTTGCTCCCCAGGATCGCCGCGCCGTCGGCGGCGGTGATCCCCACGCCGCGCACGGTGTTGTTCTGGGCCAGGGTGATGGTGGGGCCCGCGTCGGTGCGGGTGAGCCCCGGCGCCGCGCCGGCCGCCAGGATGGTGACCGTCTGCCCGTTCAGGGTGGTGGAGTACCCGGTGGGGATCCCCTGCCCGATGAGCGCCTGGCCGTCCTTCAGCACGCCGGGCCCGTCGAGCTGCGTGACGCCGTTCGCCAGCACGAAGATGGAGTCGCCCGTGGCGGCCGCGCTCACCGCCGAGGCCAGCGAGCCGAAGGGGAAGCGGTCGCGCCCGTCGCCGCTGGCGCCCGCCTGCACGTACCAGTAGTTCGAGGACGCCACGTTCACCACCACGGTGGCCGAGTCGGGGCGCCCGCCGTCGTTCACGTGGTAGCGGAACGAGTCCTGCCCGCCGGGGAAGCCGGCCGGGCTCAGGTAGTCGTAGGCCCCGCTCGAGTCGATGCGCGCCACGCCGCCCTGGGCCGTGGTCACCGTCTCCGTCAGGATCACCGTGTTGTTGTCGGGGTCGGTGATCTTGGTCTTGAGCCGCGGCGCCGGCAGCCCCACGGTCACGTTGGTGATGGCGTCGATGGTGTCGCCGCGCAGCGTGGCCGGGGGGGTCGGGACCACGACCACCACCTTCGCCGTCCCGGTGCGGTTCACGGGCGAGGCGGCGACGGGGGCCGTCGCGGTGATGATGGCCGTCCCCCCCCCGACCCCCGTCACCAGGCCGCTGCTGGGGTCCACCGTGGCCACCGCGGTGTTGTTCGAGCTCCAGGCGATGGTCCCGACGGAGTCCACCCCCATGAAGTTCTTCGGCGTCCCGGTGAGCTGCACGGTCTCGCCGGGCGCGAGCAGGCTCGAGTCCGGCTCCACGTTCACCCAGCCGTTCGGCAGCGAGAGCGGCGTCTTGACCATCACCCGGAAGAAGAACTCCTGCACCTGGGGGTCGAAGCGCAGCTTCCAGCGCCGGGCCGGCGAGGTCTGGCCCGAGTCGAGCACCGCGTTGTAGGTGAAGTACGGCTGGTCGGTGTAGGTGAAGATGTCCGTGCCGTCCTCGTTGGCCACGTCCATGCTCCCGCCGGTGCTCCCCAGCACCACCGGGCCCACCGAGAAGCCCACCCGCATCTCCCCGGCGACGCCCATGCTGTCCACGCCCAGCCGCTGCACGCGCCCGTCGTCGGGCTGCGGCAGCACGTTGGTGATGACGACGTCGAAGGCGAAGGTGTCTGCGAAGACCGCGATGTTGCTCGAGGTCAGCCGCACGTTCACGTTCTGGTTCCCCAGCAGCTGGGCCGAGGCGCCGCCGGCCGAGGGCGACGGGTCCTTGCAGACCACCACCATCCCCCGGATGTTCGCCCGGCACTCGATGGAGGCGACCTCCGCCAGGGGGCCCCCCGGCGGGACCGGCTGCGGCCCCACCGGCGAGCCGCCGTCGTCGGTGCACGCGGCGAAGACGACCGCCAGGCCGAAGAGCGAGAGGCCCGCGGCGGTGAACGAACGATGGCTGAGGCTCATAACTGCTCCGGGGTAAAGCGGTCGGGATATCGGCGGCCGGGCCGTGAGCGGACGCCGATAGGGCTCGGCGCCGGGTCGTGAGGGGGGTTTTGGCCGGGAGGGGAGAATACCACACCCCCGGGCGGGTCGAGCTGACCCGCCGGGGCGTAGCACTACGAGGCCTCAATCTCTCTCACCGGGGGCCGGACGTCAAGGGATAGTCGATAGTTAGGCCGTCCCGCGCCGCGGGCCCGGGAGCGGAATCAAGCGTTTGCGCCGGAAACGGAAGGATTCGAGGAGCTGCCGGACCGCGGACGGTGGAGCTTCGGACAGGCGTGTCCCCGTGCCGGGGCCGGGGGTGTGCGGGCCGCGCGGGGCATTTCTCCCAGGCCGCGGAAAGGGCGCACGGGTCGGAAGCGGAGCCAGGCCGGTCCGGACCGGGAAAGCGCTACGCCGCCTTGCGCCGGAGCACCCGCCCGATGCGCTCGCCCGCCTCGCGCAGGCGCTCCTCGGGCTCGATCAGGGCGAAGCGCACGTGCCCCTCCCCCTCGCGCCCGAAGCCCACGCCGGGCGAGACGACGACGCCCGCCTCGCGCAGCAGGTGGCGCGCGAACTCCATCGACCCCAGGCCCACGAACTCGCCGGGGATCGGCGCCCACACGAACATGGTGGCGCGCGGCGGGGGGACAGGCCACCCCGCGCGGTGCAGCCCCTCGATCAGCGCGTCGGCGCGGCGGCGGTAGGTCTCGCGCGTCTCGCCCACGCACTCCTGCCCCGCGCGCAGCGCGTGCGCGGCCGCGATCTGGATCGGCTGGAAGATCCCGTAGTCCAGGTAGCTCTTGATCTTGGTGAGCGCGCCCACCAGCGCGGGGTTCCCCACGCAGAAGCCCACCCGCCACCCGGCCATGCAGTACGACTTCGACATCGAGAAGAACTCCACCCCGATCTCCTTGGCCCCGGGGACGGAAAGCAGGCTGGGCGGCTCGTCCGCGAACGCGAAGTCGGCGTAGGCGAAGTCGTGGATCAGAAGGAGCCGCTCGCGCCTGCACAGCTCCACCGCCCGCTCGAAGAAGCCGCGCCGGGCCGAGAGCGTGGTGGGGTTGTTGGGAAAGGAGAGCACCAGCGCCTTCGGCCGCGGCCAGGTGGAGCCGCACGCCTCCTCCACGGCGGAGAGGAGCGCGTCGCCCTCCACGAACCCCTCGTCGTCGCCCACCAGGGGGATGGAGTGCACGCTCCCCCCGGCGAAGACGACGGAATAGTAGTGGATCGGGTACGCCGGCGAGGGGACGATCACCGTGTCGCCCTGGTCCAGGACGGCCAGCATCAGGTGGCTGATCCCCTCCTTGGCCCCGATGGTGACCACCACCTCGGTCTCGGGGTCCACCTCCACGCCGTAGCGGGCCTGGTAGTGCTCGGCCATGGCGTCGCGCAGCCCGTAGATGCCGCGCGAGGCGCTGTAGCGGTGGTGCCTGCGGTCGCGCGCGTGCTCCACCATCTCGTCGACGATGTGCTGGGGGGTGCCCAGGTCGGGGTTCCCCATCCCCAGGTCGATCACGTCCTCGCCCGCGGCGATGCGCTCCTGCTTCTCGGCGTTCACCTGCGCGAACACGTACGCGGGGAGCTGCGACAGGCGCGGGAAGTCGCTCGGCGAGCGCGGCGGCCAGGCGGAAGCGGGCCTCTCAGCGGGCATTGCGGTCTCTGCAAGTCTCTGGTGGATCGACGGATCGGACGGCGGTTCCCCGTTGCAGGATTCTCGCCGCGGGGGTGAGCGCAGGAAGTACGGGAGGAGTGCGGGAGTACGAGAGTACGAGAGTGCGGACGACCCGGCCTCCTCGCGCTGGCATACGAAGAAGCCGCCCCGGCTGGAGTGCCGGGGCGGCTTCGTTGTGCTGCGGCGGAAGCGCCGTCAGTCCGCGGCGAGCTCGGTCGCCTCGGCCTCGGTCTCGGCCGCCTCGAAGGGGACCACGGAGACCTTCTTGCGCTTCTTGTCCTTGCGGCCGAACGCGACCGTGCCGTCGACCAGCGCGAACAGCGAGTCGTCGTTGGCCCGGGCCACGTTGTTGCCCGGGTGGAACCTGGTGCCGCGCTGGCGGACGATGATGTTGCCCGCGAGCACGAACTCGCCGCCGAACTTCTTCACGCCCAGCCGCTGGGCGTTCGAGTCGCGGCCGTTGCGGGTCGAGCCGCCGCCCTTCTTGTGAGCCATGGTGCGTACCTCCTGTTAGCCGAGCGTGATGTCGTTGACCTTCACCTCGGTGAAGCCCTGCCGGTGACCCTGCTTCCGGCGGTAGTTCTTGCGCCGCTTGTGCTTGAAGATCACGATCTTCTCGCCCCTGCCGTGGCGGACCACCTCGGCCGTAACGGAAGCGCCATCCACCACGGGCTTCCCGACCTTGATGGTGTCGCCGTCGGCACCCAGGAGCACCTCGCCGAACTGGACCTGCTGGCCCGGCTCGACGTCGAGCGACGGAAGGCGAAGCGTCTTCCCCGGCTCGGCCCGGAACTGGCGGCCGCCGGTGCGGATGATGGCGTACATTGGTTTCCCGTGACTCCCGTGACGAAAACGGAGTGCTGCCCCAGAAACAGACAAGACGGGTAATTTCGCCAGAAATCGCCCGCCTGTCAACCCCGCGGCGCGCGGAAACCACCGGATCAGCGGCACTTGCGCCCCCGAAGGCGCCCGCTCCGCTCCTCCGCGGCCCCCGCCACGGCGAAACCACGCAACCGCATCAATGGCAACAAGATAACACGATTCCGCCGCCAGCGGGAGGGCTTCGCCCCGCCCCGGCGAAAAACTGCATGGACTCACACAGAGGCACAGAGGACACAGAGAACGGCCCTCCCCCGCCGCGGCGGAAGAGAGGCCGTTCACGCTAAGCACTAAGGACTAAGGACTAAGGACTAAGGACTAAATCACTGCCGTACCTCGTACTTCGTACTTCGTACTTCCGTACTCTCGTACTTCCGTACTCACCCCAGGTTGAACTTCGCCGACAGGTCCTGGTGCCCGCCGGCCGAGATCAGCCGGAAGTCGTCCTGGGCGATCAGGGGGTCGTCGCGCACGGCCACCTTCACCCCCAGCGCCTTCTCCAGGGTCTTGCCGAAGCCGGGCTCCTCCTCGATCACGTAGAGGGCCACCTCGGGGTGCACGCGCACCACGAGCGACTTCTCCTTCGCCTCGGCGCCCACGCGGCGGATGGCGCGCTCGATGCGGCGCACCACCGTCTCGGGGGTGAAGATGCGGCCCGTCCCGCCGCAGGTGGAGCAGGCCTGCGTCTGGATCTGGAAGAGCGAGGGGCGCACCCGCTGGCGCGTCATCTCGATCAGCCCCAGCTCGCTCACCTGGAACGCCTTGGTGCGCGCCCGGTCGCGCGAGAGGTGCGCCCTCAGCTCCTGCAGCACCTTCTCGCGGTTCTGCTTCGACTCCATGTCGATGAAGTCGCAGACGATGATCCCGCCCACGTCGCGCAGGCGCAGCTGCCGGGCGATCTCGCGCGCCGCGTCGAGGTTGGTCTTGAGGATCGTCTTCTCGGGGTCCTTCTTCCCCGTGTAGCGGCCGGTGTTGACGTCGATGGAGACCAGCGCCTCGGTGGGCTCCACGATGATGTAGCCGCCCGACGGCAGGTTCACCCGGCGCTGGAAGGCGTCGCGGATCTCGCTCTCGATCTCGTAGGCGTCGAAGAGCGGCTTCGGCTCCTGGTACAGCCTCACCCGCTCGATGAGCGACGGGTCCACCTGCTCCAGGTACTGCTTCACGTCCTCGAACACCTGGGGAGAGTCGACGATCAGCGAGTCGACCTTCTGGCTGAAGAGGTCGCGGATGATCCCCGCCACCAGCTTGGCCTCGCGGTGGACCACCGCCGGGGCGCGCGAGCGCGAGGCCTTGCGCTGGATCTGCTTCCAGAGCCCCATCAGGCTCTTCATCTCGCGCTCGAAGGTCTCGCGGGTGAGCTCCTCGCCCACCGTGCGCACGATCACCCCGCCCGCCTTGCTCGGCAGGATCTCGCGGGCGAGCGTCCGCAGCCGCGCCCGCTCCTCGCGGTCCTCGATCTTGCGCGAGACACCCACGTGGTCGCTGCCGGGCATGTAGACCAGGAAGCGCCCCGGGAGCGAGACGTGGGCGGTCACCCGCGGCCCCTTGGTGCCGATCGGCTCCTTGGAGACCTGCACCAGCAGGTCCTGCCCCTTCTTGACGATGTCCTGGATCGGCGGGTAGCGGCGCGAGCGCTTCCCTCCCCCGCCGTTGCCGCCGCCGTTGCCGCCGCCGTTGCCGCCGCCGTTACCGGCCTCGTCGCCGCCGCCGGCCTCGGCCTCGTCGTCGTCCTCCTCGTCGTCGTCCTCCACGGCCACGTCGGAGACGTGCAGGAAGGCCGCCTTCTCGGTGCCGATGTCCACGAAGGCGGCCTGGATGCCGGGGAGGACCGCCTCCACGCGGCCCTTGTAGAGGTCGCCCACCATGCGCGCGGCGTCGGGGCGGTCGACCATGAGCTCGACCAGCACGTCGTCCTCCAGGATGGCGACGCGCGTCTCGCGGGCGGTGGTGTTCATCAGGATCTCGCGCTTCACGCCGCCTCCGGGGTCCCGGGGGGCGCGCCAGGCTCCCGACGCACCGGTGCAATGGGCCGCGCGCGGAGGGCGCGGGGGCGCCCTCCGTCCAGCCTCGTTCGGGTCATGCTGCCTCGTTCTCGTCCGCCCCGGGCGTTCGGCGCGGGGACGGGTGGTCTCTACTGGTTGAGCTCGCGGAGGAGGCTCCTGGCGATCACCAGGCGCTGGATCTCGCTGGTCCCCTCCCCGATCTCGCAGATCTTGGCGTCGCGCATCATGCGCTCCACCGGGTATTCCCGGGTGTAGCCGTAGCCGCCGTGCACCTGCACGGCCTTGGTCGTGATCCGCATGGCCGCCTCGCTGGCGAAGAGCTTGGCCATGGACGCCTCGCGGGTGTAGGGCCGCCCCTGCTGGCGCAGCCAGGCGGCGTGGTACACCAGGTGCTTCGCGGCCTCGATCTCGGTGGCCATGTCGGCCAGCATGAACTGCAGCCCCTGGAAGTCGGCGATCGGCTTGCCGAACTGCCTGCGCTCGGTGGCGTAGCGGAGCGCCTGCTCGAACGCCCCTTCCGCGATCCCCAGGCTCAGCGCGGCGATCCCGATGCGGCCGGCGTCCAGCGTCTTCATGAAGTTGACGAACCCCTCGCCCGGCTGCCCCAGCACGTTCTCGTCGGGGACGAAGGCGTCTTCCAGGATCAGCTCGCGCGTGTCGGAGGCGCGCCACCCCATCTTGTCCTCCTTCTTCCCCGCCCGCACGCCCTCGGTGAACGGGAGCTGGTCGGAGTGCCCGACGCCGACCTCGCGCGCCTTCTCCAGGTCGGTGGTGGGCTTGGTGACGATGAAGGAGGTGATGCCGTGCGTGCCCTTCGACCGGTCGGTCTGCGCGGTGACCACGAACACCTCGCCGACGCCCGCGTGGGTGATGAAGATCTTGCTCCCGTTGAGCACCCAGCCGCCGTCGGCCCTGACCGCCGTGGTCTGCGTGCCGCCGGCGTCGCTGCCGGCGCCCGGCTCGGTGAGCCCGAAGCCGGCCAGCACGGTCCCCGCGGCCAGCAGGGGGACGTAGCGCTCCTTCTGCTCGGGGGTGCCGAAGTTGACGATCGGCGAGGTGCCGAGCGTGGTGTGGGCGCTCACCGTGATGGCGTGGCTGGCGTCGACCCTGGCCAGCTCGTGGATCACGATCATGTAGGCCACGCCGTCCATCCCCGAGCCGCCCAGCTCCTCGGGCCAGGGGATGCCGAAGAGCCCCAGCTCGCCCATCTTGCGGACGTTCTCCCAGGGGAACTCCGACGAGCGGTCGAGCTCCGCGGCGACCGGCGCGATCTCGTTCTGGGCGAAGTCGCGCACCATGTCGCGGATCATCAGGTGGTTCTCGTCGAAGTACCGTTCCATCGTCCCTTCCGTGTCCCCTTCTATGTCGTGAAGCGTCTCGCGCGTAGCAGCTTTGCAAACGGCGGGAATCTACGCCGCGGGCCCACGATCCGAAAGATTGGGGCCGCCGGAGAGGGGATAGGGCACAGGGGACAGCCTGCGGGACCGCGGGAGCGGGCCGGGAGCGTGCGAACGGACGTCCCCGCCGCCATCTTCGTCCACGATGCCGCAGGAACCCGCGATCCTTCCCGGGCCGGACGATGCCGATCTCGCCCTACCTCCGTGAGCTGCGCGCGCGGGCCGGCCCCGCGCGCCTGGTGCTCCCCTCGGCGACCGCCATCGTCTACGGCGCGGCCGGCGAGCTCCTGCTGGTGCGGCAGCGCGACGGCGGCGTGTGGTCCACCCCCGGCGGGACGGTGGAGCCCGACGAGCGCCCGGCGGACGCGGCGGCGCGGGAGGCGTGGGAGGAGACGGGGCTCGTGGTGGAGCCGGTGCGGGTGCTGGCGGTGTACGGCGGGCCGGGGTTCGTGGTGCGCTACCCGAGCGGCGACGAGGCGCAGTACGTCATGACCGTCTTCGAGTGCGCCGTCCGCGGGGGAGCGCTCCGCCCCGACGGCCGCGAAACCCTGGAGGCGCGCTTCTGGAGCGAGGCCGGGGCGGCGGCGCTCCCGCTGGCGGCCTGGCTGCGCCCGGTGCTCCCCACCCTCTTCGCCCGCCCGGGGGCGACGCACTTCCACCCCGCGAGCTGGACTCCGCCGCCTGGCGATTGATGCCGATTGAGAATCTGATCCGGTAATCGGGCTCGTAGGGGCGAGGCCTGCCTCGCCCGCTGCCTCTCGCAACACCAAAGCTCGTCGAAGCGGGCCGGGCATGTCGCCGCGTGATGGCCTTCGGCCATCCGGGCGAG